>JAHWJV010000356.1 GCA_019348265.1 Gemmatimonadota bacterium | reverse complement strand
CCAGCTGCTCCGGCGGCAGTTCGATCAGCCCCATTACAGTTCCTCCCCGAGATCGCCTCGGGGAGGGGGACCGTCCGGCGAAGCCGGGTGGTGGAGGGGCAGCCGTGCGGTCGCTTGCGCGACAATTCCACAAAGCACCCCTTCAAGATTCCCGAGCACCTCGGCGGCGGGGATGCGACGCGTCTCGATCCCTTTGTCATGCACCCAGCGGTCGCGCGCCGCGATGATCGCCTCCCAGCGCGGGACCTCCGGGTGCGCATAGGCGTGGTACTGCGGGTGCGTGCTGTAGTAGCCGTAGTGTGGGTCGTTCGTGTCCAGCGGGAGCCAGGCCGACTGTGGCTCGCCGATGTGGGCGAGCACGGGAATCCTCTGCTCGGTAAGGAAGTCCCAGATCGGCTGAAAGCGCGGATCGTCGATCTGCACGTACCGACCCCGCGCGTCCTTCACCTCCATTCCGACCGTCTTCCAGACCTTCACTCCCTTCGCGCCGCGCGCGATCTCGCCACGCAGCCGTTCGATCGTCTTCGCCGCGAAGCTCGGATCATCGATCGGTCGCGGGTCGAAGGTGGTGACCAGGTAGAACCGGTCCGGATGCGCCGCCGCCACCGCCCGCATGTTCTCCCCCTTCTCCAGCAGCCGGTTGTCCGTCAACACGTTCACGAGCACGGAGCGGGCATTCCAGGATTGCAGCGCCCCGAGGTTTACGGTGTCCGCGCGCTCATAGTGCGCGTGGACGTCGACTTTGGGGATCGCCCGCACCTCTGCGAGCGTCAGCGGGGCGGCGGGGGAAGGCGCGGCACCGGGCGCGGGAGCGCACCCGGCCAGAACGAGGGTGATCGCGCCCAGCTTGCAGTGTTGGCGCATGTAGGGGCCTCCCGTCAGATGCGGATGAAGATCCTGCGGTAGTACATCCAGAACATGATCGCCCAGAAGATGGCGAGCGCGGCTGCCCCCAGCAGGATGGGCGCGTACACCGCTCCGAACACCTCCCAGGGCGCCTTCCCGAAGTGAATCTGCAGCGACTCCATCGCGAAGTGTTCGCCGATGTGGACCAGCGTGTACATGGCGATGGAATTCATCCCGACCACCAGGAAAGGCAGGCTCCAGCGGCGATACCCCTTCACGTCCACGACGTAGTAGAAGAACGCCAGGAAGATGGCCGCCCATCCCGCGCTGAAGATCGCCCAGGACGGGGTCCAGATGCGCTTCACCAGCGGGCTCGCGCCGACCAGGTGCAGGGCGGCGCCGACCACCACGCCGGCAGCGCCGTACACCAGGAGCAGCCGAAGCTTCTCCCGCGCCGTCCTCCCGCTGCGCATCACCCCGCCCGCCAGCAGGCCGAAGATCATGGTGGCCAGTGAGGGGATGAAGTTCAGGGTCGTGTAGCCACCCCGGTTGAACACGAAGGGCGTCTCTCGCGGGAAGAGGTTGAGGAACCACTGGTCGACCCGGTTCGCCAGGTTGGTGTTCTTGTCCCAGTGCGCCTCGAACCCCTGTAGGTGATGCGGCCAGTCCGCGGGAACGCCGACGAGGGTGGGGTCGAACCCGGCCGGCGGCAGCGGGTAGAGCGCGAAGGCGGCCCAGTATCCCACCAGAATCGCCAGCGCGCCGGTCCACTGGACCCGAACGCCTGTGTGGCCGAGCAACCAGAGGAAGACGTACCCCAGCCCGATCTGCGTCAGTACGTCCTCGAAGGTGAAGTAGGTCTGCTCACGAGACATCGAACGGAGGAAGATGCCCAGCGCGATCAGCAGGAACGCGCGCCAGGCGGTGTGGGCGAGCTGCGGCCCGAAACCCTGACCCCGCGCGCGGCGGCTCGCGATGGAGAAGGGCAGCGCTACCCCCACCATGAACATGAAGGAGGGTTGAATCAGGTCCCACGGGCTCCAGCCGACCCATTCCACATGGTCGAGCATCTGCGCCAGAACTCGCGCGGTGCCGCTCTCCGGGAACTCCCGGGCGACGCTCGGTATCCGCAGGATCTCCGATGCCATGAACACCATCGTCAGGCCGCGGAAGACGTCGAGCGACGTCAGGCGCTGCGACGGTTCGACGGCCCCCGTCTCCACCCGCACACGGCGCGCGCCGGCCGTGCTATACGCGGGTGCTCCCTCGGTCGTCTCCATCAATGGTGTCGGTCGGCAGGCGTGACGGTGGGCGTGCGGACTGGTGCGGGTGGTGGAGCGGCCTGGCCCTGGAATGAGCGCGTGCCGCCCGCCGGGCGCGGCGGCCCGGAAGACTACAGTGGGAGAGGCGGCGAGAAACGGCAAGGTGCCGAAGTCGCCGCGGGCTCGCTCGCGCAGCGCCGGCCAGCCATGCGGCTCCGCCTTCCCGCCTCTCGGAGGGGGTGTTCCGGTCGGCCCGCGCAAGGTCGAGGTCTTCCCGCACCCCCGGACCTTCCCGCGCGCGGTGCGCGCCGTAGGCGCGCGGCGGGCCTCCGCTGGGTGCGCCCGGTAGATCCCGGATCAGGTCACCCCCCGGTCCAGAAGCGAGGGGTGGTCGCTTTCTCCACCTGGTCCAGCCCGACCTCCCTCTCAGTGGCCGTGCGGCGCGTCCGTCCGTGGTGCTTGCAGCTGACGTTGGGATTGTACTGGGCGAAGACGCCGTTCGGGTTCTCGCGGTAGAGCCAGACGTGCCGGTCGTAATGCGGCTCGAACATGTGTGCCTCATCCAATTCCGTCGCCGGATCGTCCTCCATCCGGTCGAAGGGCACACCGTGGAAGGACGGCGGCTGCCGGTTGCCCGCTCGCTCCCAGGGGCGGATAAAGACGAGGTTTTCGACCGCCACCAGCTCGAGGGAGCCATCCGACTGCGGCTCGTAGATCAGGACTCCCGGGCGTCGGAAGTCCGTGTACGTACCCGTACCGCTCACGCGCGGGTTCGGAGGGCCGGTGATGCCCAGGAGGTCGGGACGAAAGTAGTGGATGCCCATCGCCCCCTCTTCCGCTGGCCGGCCCTCCATTTCGGCAGTCGCGCACATCCCCGAGGGATCCTGGATGTAACCCTCCGCGAGTGCCACCTTCACGTCTCGAAACCGTTCGGTGGCCGCGCGCACCGCCGCGAGCGTCGGCTCACCCGGCGCAGCGCCTTGCACCTGCGCGCTTTCGGCATCCTGGACCGCAGGGGCACCCGAACACCCGGCGCCGACCACTACGATCGCCATCAATCGACTTGCGCGGAGAATCGGATTCGACATGATTACCTCGTGGGCGGGTGGAGAAGGAGATATGCCCCTGCCTCGCAACGGACTCAATGGGAATCGTATCGGTCGAGACGGTGTCTGAATATCCCATTTTTTGGGGGGTGCCTTGACACGGACTGAGCGACTGACGAGTCGGAAAGAACGCGAGGCCCTGCGCTCGATCAAGCGCGCCTGCTATGCGGGATTGGACTCCATCGCGCTTCGAGCGGAAGTTGCGCGATGCGCGGCGGTGATCGTGCCCACTGAGGCGTGTGGCCTCGCGGCCACCGATCCCGAGACTGGACTCTTCACCCACGGCTGGATAGACGGAATCCCGGACCGCCTCATTCAGGAATACACACAGACATTCTATCTGGACGAGGTGATGGACTTCCTCGATCTAGCGGCTTCCGGGGAGACGACGACCACCAAAATTTCCGAACGGTACCACGAGCAGCTTCGGACCTACGGCCTCCACCGCGGAGCCCACGCGGCTTTCTGCTCCGACGGCGCGATGTGGGGCGCGTGGTGCGTCTACCGGGAGGGGGCCTCCCGCCCGTTCGCCGAGGGGGAGCTGCGATTCATGCGCGCCGTAGCACCCCATGTGGGATATGGGTTGCGCTACGCCGCTATGATGGACGCGGCGAGGGTCGGCGGCCCCGACGCGGGCGATTCCGCGCCCGGCGTGGTCGTGGTGGATGCCCGCGGCCGAATTGCGCTGAAGAGCGGACCCGCGACGAGCAGGCTCGACGACCTAGCGAACGTAGGCATCGCCACCGATCCAACGTCGTATGCCGTTGTGAGCGTCATGGCACGCCTGCGCGCCCTCCACGCAACCGCGTACGGTACGCTCCGCACCCAGATGCGGGCGCAGGGACGATCGTGACGGTGGTATACCCTGCACGGATCACTGGCGGAGCCGGAACCGTACGGCGATACCGACCCGGTGATCGTGATCGAGCCTTCCGGACCGC
>JAHWJV010000355.1 GCA_019348265.1 Gemmatimonadota bacterium | reverse complement strand
GCGTCGGTCATGCGCGTCCCCTCCATCAGGCCGGGGGCGACGCCGTTGACCAGGATCGCCGGGGCGAGGGCCACCGCCAGGCAGCGCGTGAGGTGGTTCAGCCCGGCCTTGGAGACGGCATAGGCGATGCTGGAGCCGGTGGGCGCGAAGCCGGCGATCGAGGAGATGTTCACGATCCGCCCCTGGCCCCGGCGGCGGAGCAGCGGGGCCAGGGTGCGGACCAGCATGAAGGGGCTGGTCAGGTTGCGGGAGAGGAGCTCCCCCCAGACCTCCGACGACAGCGCCTCCAGGTCGGGGTAGGGGATCCAGCGGTTGGCGGCGGCGTTGTTGACGAGGATATCCAGCCGCCCATACGTCTCCGCCGCCTCCCCCACGGCGGCCTCGACCTCTGTTCGGCTCGTCACGTCGACGCGGGCGCCGGAGACCTCCAGGCCCTCGGCCTTCAAGGTATCCGCCGCCTCCTCGGCCCCCTGGCGGGCACTGATGAAGTACGGGTCACCCTTCGCCTTCGGCATCATCGCGATCACGGGGCGCTCGCCCGCGGTATCCGTAAAGACCGCTGAGAGCGTGGACGGTCTCAGCTCGTCGCGGATCGAGCTCACCAGCAGCCAGTTGCTCCCCGCGACGATGAGCCCGCTCGCCAGGATCACAGCGCTCAGGACGCCTACCTGTGAATTCTTCACTGGACTTCCCTCCCCGGTGAGATCGGCGCGGGCAGGGGCGCGCGCGCGGCGTGAAAGACGATCGAGCAGAATGGTGCCGACGAGCAGGACTCCGGTGAGTATGCCGGCGAGCTCGGTCGGGGCGGCGCTGAGCCGAAGACCGTTCTGGAGGATGACGATGCCGAAGAGCCCCAGCAGCGTGCCCAGGACGGTCCCCCGTCCACCGAAGATGGAAGCCCCGCCCAGTACCACGGCCGTGATGGCGGTCAGCCCGTACCCGGTGCCCGCGTCGGACTTCGCCTGTCCCAGGTGCGCGACGTAGATGATGGCGGCCAGGCTGGAGACGACGCCCGAGCTCACGTAAATCGCGGCGAGCCGGCGGCTGACCGGGATCCCGGCGTGGCGCGCACCCTCCGGTGAGAAGCCGATCGCGTAGACGCTCCGGCCGTACGCGCTCCGGTGCAGCACCCAACCCGCGACCATCGCAGCGATCACCAGGATGACGAGCTGCGTGGGCAGGAACCCCGCGACGTATCCCTGGCCGAGAAAGAGGAATCCCGGGGGGAAGCCCGAATAATTCTCGATCGCGCGGGTGAAGCCCTCGGCGATGCCGCGGAAGAGCGAGAGCGTTCCCAGCGTTACGATCAGCGGAGGGAGTCCGAGGCGGGTGATCAGCGCCGCGTTGAGCCCTCCGCCCGCGAGGCCGACCAGGAGGGCGCATGGGGCCGCCAGCGGAAGCGGCAGGCCGGCGTCGCGCCAGAGCGATCCCAGTACCACCGCCGTGAGCCCCATCACCGCGCCGACAGAGAGGTCGATCCCGCCGCTGATGATCACCGGCGTCAGCGCGAGCGCCAGCAGCCCGATCTCGACGCTCAGTCGCGTGATCTCGAACCCGTTGGCGCGGCTGAAGAAGTTGTTACCAGTGATGCTGAAGACCACGCACTCCAGCAGGAGCACCAGGATCAGCGCCCACTCCTGGTTCGGGAAGACGCGCTCCCGCCAGGGGAGCGTCGTCTCAACCGGGGCGCGTTGCGCCGACCCGTCCGACATGATGCTCCAGTCGTCCCACCGCTACGTCCGACACCAGCGCCGCGAGGATGATCGCCCCCTGGATCGCCCGCTCCCAGAAGGGGTTGATGCCCAGGTAGGTCAAAGCGGTCCCGACGGTGCCGAGCAGCGCCACCCCCAGCAGCGTTCCGAGCAGGTTTCCTCGCCCGCCCGTGATCGCCGCGCCGCCGACCACCACCGCCGCGATTACCTTCATCTCCAGCCCGATCCCCGCGTTGCTAGGCACGGAGGAGAAGCGCACCGCGTTCAGCAGCGCCGCGAGTCCCACCAGCGCCCCCGAGGCGGTGAACACCCAGAAGATCACGCGCGGGGGCTCGATCCCGGCGAGGCGCGCGGCCTCCGCGTCGGAGCCGACGGCGTAGACGGCGCGTCCGGCGCTGATCTGGCGGAGGAACCACGCGGCGCCGGCGGTGACGGCCAGCGCGGCGATCACGATCATCGACTGCGCGGCCGATTGCCCCACTCCGAACCACTGGAAGCCGGACGGCAGGCCCTGCACCCAGGCACCCTCGGTGGACCAGCGCAACGCGTCCCGCCACGCGACCAGCATCGCGAGCGTCACGATGATGGAGGGAAGGCGCAGCCACCCGACCAGCGCGCCGTTCACCGCGCCCAGCGCCGCGCCTAGCAGCGCGGTGAGCGGGATCAGCATTGGCACGGGCACGCCGCCCTTCGCCAGCGTCGCGGCGAGCACCGCGCAGATCGCGAACTGCGACCCGACCGAAATGTCGATCTCCCCCGCCAGGATCACCAGCGTCATCCCCACCGCGACGAGCAGCACCGGCGCGTTGTTCAGCGCCAGGTCGCGGAGGTTCGAGCCGCTGAAGAACGACGGCGCCGCCACCGCGACGACGAGCAGCAACGCGCCGAGCGCGATGGCTGGAGCCGCTTCTCGCTTATAGCTAGCGAGCCGCATCGGCGGGCGGGTCGGGTCGAGCGTGCGGAGGTCATCGCCTGGTTGTCCGAGCGCGCTCGCCAGGATTCTCTCCTGCGTCGCGTCCTCGCGCTCCAGCACCTCCACGATGCTCCCGGCGCGCATCACCGCCACGCGGTCGCTCATCCCCACGATCTCCGGCAGCTCGGACGAGATCATCAGGATGGCGACTCCTCGCGCCGCGAGCTCGGAGATGATGGTGTGGATCTCGGCCTTGGCGCCGATGTCGATCCCCTGCGTCGGCTCGTCGAGAATGAGCAGCGAGGGCGAGGTGGCGAGCCAGCGGCTCAGCGCCACCTTCTGCTGGTTTCCGCCGGACAGCTCGGCTACCGGAGTGAACACCGACGGGGTCTTGATCTCCAGGTCGCGGACCCAGTCGGCGGCGGCCGTGATCTCGCGCCGGCGATCGACGGAACCGCCGTGGGAGAAGGAGGGAAGCGAGGCCAGGGTCACGTTCGAGGCGACCGCCATCTCGGGGACGACGCCATGCCTGCGTCGGTCCTCGGGAAGGTAGGCGATCCCGAGCGCGATGGCCGCCGCCGGGTCGGAGATGGACACACGCTTCCCGCGCACGCGGATCTCCCCGCCGTCCGCCGGGGTCAGCCCGAAGACGACCCGTGCCAGCTCGGTCCGCCCGGCGCCCACCAGCCCCGCCAGCCCGACGATCTCGCCGGCGCGGACCGTAAGGCTCGCGTCGCGCACGCCCGTCGCCCCGCAGCGAACCGCCCGCAGGTCGAGCACGGTCTCGCCCGGCGCGCTGGTGCGCTCCGGGAAGACGGCGGAGAGCTCCCGCCCCACCATCATGCGGATCAGCTGCTGCCGGTCGATGGCGGCCATCGGCCGGGTGTCGATCGTCCGCCCATCCCGCAGCACGGTGACCCGGTCCGCGATCGCGGGCAGCTCCTCCAGGCGGTGCGAGATGTAGACGATGCCGACGTCCTCGGACCGCAGCTCGCGTATGACGCGGAAGAGGTTCCGCGTATCCTCCTCCGACAGCGATGCCGTCGGCTCGTCGAAGATCAGCACGCGCGAGCTGGCGCCGAGGGCCCGTGCGATCTCCACCAGCTGCTGCTGCGGCATGGAGAGCGACCCCGCCTCCCGCTCCGGATCGATCCGCGCCCCGACCCGGGCCAGCAGCTCGGCTGCGCGCCGCTTGCGACCGGCCCAGTCGATGCGCCTCCACCCGCCAGCGGACTCGGATGCGAGCGCGATGTTCTCGGCGACGGTGAGCTCGGGAAAGAGCGCCGGCTGCTGGTAGATCGCGGCGATCCCCAGCTCTCGCGCCCGCCGCGGCGTGTGCTCCCGGATCGGTTCCCCCGCCAGCAGCATCTCCCCGCCGTCCGGCTGCACGGCTCCGGTGACGATGCGGATCAGCGTCGACTTCCCTGCCCCGTTCTCCCCGACCAGCGCGTGCACCTCACCGGCGAGCAGCTCGAGCACCGTGTACGGGCTGGCGGCGCGGTGTCGCGCATAGGTGAATCGCTCCAGGTCGTC
>JAHWJV010000354.1 GCA_019348265.1 Gemmatimonadota bacterium | reverse complement strand
GTCGCCGCCCATGCCGCGCGCGAGGTCCCGGCTGATGGCTAGCCCGAGCCCCGTCCCCTCGTGCGGGCGTGTCAGCTCCGAGCGGACCTGCACGAACGGCTCGAAGATCGACTCCAGCTTGTCGGCGGGGATGCCGATTCCGGTGTCGCGGATCGCGATCGTCACGCGCGCGTCGTCGCCGGAGCAAGCGACCTCGATCCGCCCGTTCGGCTCGGTGAACTTGACCGAGTTGGACAGCAGGTTGACGAGGATCTGCCGAAGCTTCTCACCATCGACCCGCGCGGATAGCGCGGGCGGGCATTCGGTCACGAGCAGGGCAAGGCTCTTCGCGCGCGCCTGGGGCGCTACCAGTGACTCCGCCGCGGTGAGCGCGTCCCGCACCAGAACGTCCGAAAGTTCGTACCGCACCGCGCCGGTCTCGAGCTTGGCGTAATTGAGCACTTCGTTGATCAGCCCGAGCAGGTGCTGCTGGCTCTTCTGGATCCGTCGCAGGTCGTCGCGCTGTGCCGCGGTCACCGGCCCGTGCAGACCCATCTCCAGGATGTCGACGTAGCCGCTGATCGCGTTCAGCGGCGTGCGAAGCTCGTGGCTCATGATGGCCAGGAACTCGCTCTTGGCGCGGTTCGCGGCCTCGGCCGCGTCGCGCGCCTCGCGCAGCGACCGCTCGGATAGCTGCTGGTCCGTCACATCGCGCACCACTCCCGTCATTCGCTCCGGGCGGCCGGCTTCGTCGACCACGACTTCGCCGCGGGCGGAGATCCAGCGCTCCGCGCCGTCGTCGTCGCGCCGGATCCGGCAGGTGAAGTCCCAGACGCCATTGCTGTCGATCGCCGCGCGGAAGCGCTCATCCACATCGGGGCGGTCGTCGGGGTGGACGTGCGCCAGGAAGTCCTCGTACCCCCACGACTCGCGCCCTTCGGGGTAGCCGAAGATCTGGTCGTGGCGGAGAAAGCGCCAGGAGCCGGGTCCCACCAGGTCGAGGTCCCAGGCGCCGGTCGCGGCGATCTGCAGCGCGTGCGCCAGGCGGGCTTCCGCCAGCCGCAGCGAGCCGGCCGCCTCCTCGGCGCGGACGACCGCCGCGTCGCGCTCCGCGCTGGCCCGTGCGCGCTGCGTGATGTCACGAACGATCGAGGAAAGACCGACGAGCTCTCCCGAGTCGTCCATGATCCGGGAGCTGGTGATCGACACGCTGATCGGCCGCCCGTTCTTGTGCCGACGCACCGTCTCGAAGTGGTCGACGTGGCGCCCCTCCCTGAGCGCGTCGAGCAGCGCGAGCATCTCACCGTGGCGTTCCGGTGGGGCGATGATGAACAGCGGCTGCCCGACCGCCTCCTCGGCGCTGTACCCGAAGATTCGCTCGGCGCCGGCATTCCAGCTGGCGATGGTATTGTCCAGCGCGATCCCGAGGATCGCGTCGTCGGAGGAGCGAACGATGGAGGCCAGGCGTGCGCTCTCCTCTTCGGCACGCTTGCGAGCGGTGATGTCGTAGTAGTGCTCGGTGCGCCCCCCGGCGTATATCCCCTCGACGATGGGCTGGCTCCAGTGCTCGAGCCAGCGCTCCTCACGCCCCTCGCCCGGAAGCACGTGGCATTCGAAACGCTCGACGTGACGATTGTCGGCGTAGTTGGCGAGCACCCGCTGAATGAACGCTTCCGCGTTCTCCATGACCTCCGGCATCCTTCGCCGAAGCAGCTCGGGTTTGGAGCGGCCCAGCACCTCCTGCCGATCTAGCCCGAACCAGGTCTCGGCCTGCCTGTTGATCCAGGCTATCCGGAATTCGGCGTCCAGCACGAAGACGCCGACGTGCGATTTGTCGAGCACCTCGTCGGTGAGGGCGCGATAGCGGCCCTCGCTCTCGCGGAGCGCCGCCTCGGCCGCCTGTCGATGCATTACCTCCGCGCGCAGCTCGATCTCGACCATCGCCGAGGCAGCGAGATCGCGAACGGTCGCCACCTCCAAGTCCGCCCACCTGCGGGGCGTGCTGTCGATCACACAGAAGCTGCCCAGCACGTGGCCGGCCGCGGTGCGCAGCGGGATGCCCAGGTACGCGACCACATCGAGATCGCGAATGGCGAGGTTTTCCCGCACCCAGGGGTGCTCCCGCGCATCCTCGATGACCAGCGGCTCGTCCGTGCTCACCACGTGCTGACAGAACGAATGCGACAGCGGCGTTTCACGCCAGGTGGCCCAGGGCTCCGGCAGACCCGTGCAGCTCTTGAAGAACTGCCGATCCTCGTCCACGAGCGAGATCAGGGCGACCGGTGCGTTGAGGAACCGGGATGCCAGGCGGGTGATGCGGTCGAAGGCCTCCTCGGCCGGGCTGTCGAGAAGCTGGAGACCCCGCAAAGCGGACAGACGCGCCGCATCGTGCAGGCGCTCCGGGGCGTGGGCGGTACTCCCGGTACTGGAGCTCACGCGCGGGAGCGGCGCGACGAGTGCTCGAGCCGCGGCTCATGGCCGAAAGCTGCCTGAATCACGGCGGGCGCCTGTACCGGTTCCTTCATGATCATGGGCTCGAGCAGTGCTGTGCAGGCGAAGGCGGGGCGGCGAGGCGTCTGCCGACGACCCGCTCGTGTGCATTCCGCGGGCCAGGCCCGGCAGGTGCGGCATCCAATCGATTGCTGCGTGCCGCAGTTGCGAGAGCCGGTCGACCTCTGCTACGGGAGCCGAGACGAGGCACATCGCTTGCCTCGCCGTGCCAGGTAGCCGCCCGCCGGCGGCCTTCCTGACCCTGCACCTGGTGGTAGCCCGTGTCGATAGTGGAGAGCGCGTACATCTTCCTCCTGATGCTCGGAGCCCTCGCGTATCTCCGGAAGCACCTCGTGGGGCTCACCGAGAGAAGATCCCAGCTCGCGCTGGTCCGGTGGACCCGCGCCGAGAGCGCGTTCTGGCGTGAGCTGACCCTTTCACGAGTAGACGGAGCGCGAAGCGCGCTGGACCGGGTGCGGGTAATCGCGACCGAAGCCGAAACGGTCGCCCAGATCCGGGCGCGCTCTGCCACCCCCGAGCGAGCGAGCTTCTTCTGGCGAGAGGTGCGGGTCCGGGAGATGGAAGATGCGCTCGCGGGAGCGGAGCGCAGAGCGCAGGCCTGGAAGGCCTGAGCCGACGAGCAGTCGTCACGGCCGCGCCGGGGCGCGACGGACGACGACGAGAAGCCGCCCCCGAAGACAGGGGGCGGCTTCGTTGCACGTGGAGCCGGCGATCCAGCGCGGCGGGCGTGCGCGCCCGCCGGTAGATCGCAGTCCAGCTCAGGTGCCAGTCACGCTCATCTGGTCGCAGACCTCGGAGCGTATCCGGGGGCGGGCGTGCCGTCGGGCTGCAGCTTGCCCAGCGTCCACAGAAGGCCGCGCGTAACGAGATCCAGGTACGCGGGGTCGGCCATGGTCTCGCTGTTGTGGCCCAGGGTGGTGACGAACACCTTGGCCGATCCGAGAGTGTTCGTCCACGCGATGGTGTGATGCTCCTCCGTTTCGACGCTCCACGCCTGCGCCAGCGGTGTCATGGTAGGCCAGACCTTGTCGAGATCGTACAGCTCGTCGATTCCCGGGCTCCATCCTTTCGGAAGGTCTCTGATGATGGGATGCGCGGGAGCGATTCGCTCGAGCACCAGTTGCCGTTGGCGATCGTGCCGCATGCTGGCGGCACCCATCAGCTCGCGCCAGGCGTCGGTCGTGGAGCGGCGGTAGCTGTGAGTGGCGCCGTGCAGGATCACCGCCCCGACGCCCCGGTCCCGGTGCGCGTACGCGATCCGCTCGATCCACTGCGGATCCACCACGAAGGAGAAGGACATGTTGTAGACCACCCCGTCGAACTGGTCCGCCCAGGCCGTGTTCTGGTGCCGGGTGATCAGCGCTGCCGTGGATGTGTCGGCCGAATGATCGATGGTCCACTCGATGTTCGTGCGCTGGGCGATTCCCGGCGGAACGATCCGGGCCTGGGTGACGAAATCGTGGAAGCCGCCGCCCGTTATGTAGAGCGCGCGGATCGGCCGCTGGTTCTGAGCGCCGGCAGGGTCCGCCTGCCGGGCGAGCGCCGCGGTGGCGCTGCTACACAGCAGTCCCAGCAGGAGCAGAATCCGCACGCCCGCTCGGATTGCAGGGCGTGCCGCGGACGGGTAGGGAAGGTGAGGCATGGAGATCGGTGTCCTGGGTGAACTTGCCGT
>JAHWJV010000353.1 GCA_019348265.1 Gemmatimonadota bacterium | reverse complement strand
GAGGAGGCGGCGAACGCGAACGTGCTCGATCATCCGGGTCCAGTCGCCGTCGTAGCGCTGGAGCAGCGCGTTGTAGACGTGGCGGCAGGCGGGGCAGAGCTCCCCCTCCACCGCAACGCGACGCTCGCCGGCCAGGCGGACGTTGATCTCGTCGAGGACGGTCGCGCGGAACTCGTGGGGGAGGAGGCGGAAAGGGTCTTCGTGCATGGGGCAGGGCATGTCCCGCCCGCGCAGCTCGGCCTCGGGGAGGTCGATGTCGGCGTCGATCCAGGAGAAGGTGTACAGCGCGCCTTCCGGGGTCCGGGAGTAATGCTCCAGCCCGCGTTTGAGCAGCCGCGCGATCGTCGACTTGGACGAGCCGACCGGGCCGTGCAGCAGGAGGACGCGGCGCTCCGGTCCGTACCCCATCGACGCCGCCTTCATCACCTGGACGAACTTCATCATCGGCACGTCCAGCCCGAAGATGGCGTCGCGGCCGCCGCCGAATGGGGTCGTCGAAGAAGGTGTAGTGGGTGATCTCCTTCTTGTATTCCGTGTAGCGCCGGCTGCCGAACGACATGATCATGTCGTAGAGCCGCTGGAAGGAGTTGCGCACCACCAGCGGGTTCTCCTGCACGATCTCGAGGTACTCCTGGAAGGTTCCCTCCCAGTGCAGGTCCTGGTAATGCGAGGGGTCCTGCCGCTCGCGGATCTGCTGGATGACGTCGACCACGGACGTAGCCATGTGCGGGCCTGCTCCTGCTGGGGCGGGGCGCGGCGGGAGGGGAGCCCCAACGAATCCCCATCCGACCTGGTATTACGTGGATGTGGCGACCGAGTGGCAGGTCGCCTGGAGGGCGCGCTCGGGGACGTCTGCGACGGCGCCGAGGGCCGGTGTGGCTCGCACGGACTCCGGCGGCGGAGGGGCCGCGGGGGAGACGCGAACCTGGCGGTCCGCGTGCGAGACTGCACGGGTTCGAAGGGATCTACACCAGCTGTTTTTCAAAGATCCGCCGCCCGCCACGCGCGGTCAAGCACTTGCGCAGCGGCGCAAGACCCGGATATTGGACAGGATCGGCGAGTCCCGGCCGGTCTCCCCCCGGGGCGTGTCAGCTCGCCGCCTTCCGTCAACGAGCGGCTGTCTTCACTTCCCCAGCCTCCGCTGCGCCGCGGCCAGTGGCTGGTGAGTTCCCGGTGTCACCCGATTGGAGGCGGCATATGTCGAAGGGCTTTTCTCTCGCCGTGGCGCTCGCGCTGGTGCTCAGCGCCTGCGCCTCATCGGGCGCGCGCGGGCCCGCCCAGGGCCGCTCGGACCTCCTGGTGGAGGAGCAGATCCGCGGGCAGAGCTACGCCACGGTGTACGACGCCGTCGTCGCGCTCCGGCCAAACTGGCTGCGCACCCGCGGCGCGGACAGCTTCAGCAGTCCGACCCAGATCCAGGTGTACGTCGACAACATGCGACTGGGCGGGGTCGCCAACCTGCAGCAGATTTCGACGGTATCGGCGTATTACGTCCAGTACTTCGATGGCCTCGAGGCTTCGGCCCGTTGGGGGCTCGGACACGGCTCTGGCGCCATCTACGTGTCGACCACACCGATGCGGGACCGTTAGGCCGTAGCACTATCGGCCGATCGGCCTCGCGCGCCGATCGCCGCTCACCCGTCACACCTGAAGAGGAGGCCGCAATGCGTAGATCCCTCGTAGCCCTTACCGTTCTGCTTCTCGCCGGCGGCTGTGCAAGCGCCGCCGGCGGCGCCCGCACCTCGGGGAGGTCCGACCTCATCGTCGAGGAGCAGATCAGGAGCCGCGGCTTCACCAGCGCGTACGACGTCGTCGAGACGCTGCGCGGCAACTGGCTCCGTACCCGCGGCGTGGACAGCTTCAGCACCCCGAGCGAGATCCAGGTGTACGTCGACAACGTCCGTCTCGGTGGGATCCATATGCTTCGGCAGATCGCGCCGATGACCGTCACCTACATCCAGTGGTTCAACCCGATCGACGCCTCCGCGCGCTGGGGCCTCGGTCACGGCGCCGGCGCGATCTACGTCTCGACGTCGACCCAGAGGTGAGGAAGTCGTAAGTCCCCAGTCGTCGGTCGGCAGTCAAACGAAATCCCCGCGTCCGAGCTTCCGGAGCGGGGATTTCGTTGCCGTTCACTGATGACTGAAGACCGAAGACTGACGACTTCCTACAAGCTCGCCCCCAGGTACGCGGCCAGCCGCAGCAGGTCCGCGAAGACGCCGCCGGCGGTCACCTCGGGGCCGGCGCCGGGGCCCTGGACGACGAGGGGATTGTCGTGGTAACGGCGGGTGCGGAACTGGACGATGTTGTCGGTCATCTGGATGCGCGCGAAGGCGTGCGTTTCGGGGTAGAGGCGCAGACGGGCGCTGGCGTGCCCCTCGCGGTCTACGCTGCCGACGTACCGCAGCACCTTTCCCTCCGCACGCGCGCCCTCCAACAGCTCGGCCATGGCCGCGTCGTGGGCCGGGAGTGAGGCGAGGAACTCGGGTACGGTCCCCGCCTGCAGCTCCGGAGGGACCAGCGTGTCGATCTCCACCTCGCTCAGCTCGAGCGGCAGCCCCATCTCGCGACCGAGCACCACCATCTTCCTGCCCACGTCCATCCCCGAAAGGTCATCGCGCGGGTCGGGCTCGGTGTAGCCCTTCGCCCGCGCCTCCGCCACCACGTCCGAGAAGGGACGGCTGCCGTCGAACGCGTTGAAGAGGTAGGCCAGCGTTCCGGAGAAGATCCCGTCGATCTGCAGCACCTCGTCGCCCGTCTGGATCAGGTCGCGGAGCGTCTGGACGATCGGCAGCCCGGCTCCGACGGTGGTCTCGTACAGGTAGTGCACGCCTAGCTCGCGGCTAGTGCCGCGCAGCTCGCGGTAGTAGCCGAGCTCGGCGGTGTTCGCGCGCTTGTTCGGCGTGATCACGTGGATACCGTGCTTCATCCAGCCGGCGTAGCAGCGCGCTACGGCGTCGCTCGCCGTGCAGTCGATCAGCACGGCGTGCGGCAGATGATCCGCCTGGACGTGCTTCGCGAGCGCGACCGGATCTACCGGCTCGTCCTTTTCCGGTAGCAGCTCCCGCCAGCGGCTCAGGTCGATCTGACGGTCGTCGAGCAGCATCCGCGACGAGGTGGCGATGGCACGAACCCGGAGGTCCACGTTCAGCTCGTCCTTCAGCCGCCCGACCTGCTCCGCGAACTGGTCCAGCAGCGTCCCCCCGACCACCCCCGTTCCGATCACGCCGATCGAGAGCGTCTGCGGCGACAGGTAGAACCCGGAGTGTACCGCGCGCAGTGCGCGACTCGCCTCCGCCTGGTCTATCACCACGGAGATGTTCCGCTCCGATGAGCCCTGCGCGATCGCGCGAATGTTGATGCCGGCTTTGCCCAGCGACCCGAAGAACTTGGCGGCCACGCCCGGGTGACCGGCCATGCCGTCTCCCACCACCGCCAGGATGCAGCACTCCTCGACGAGATCCACCGTCTGGATCTGCCCGTGGTGCCGCTCCGCGAAGAACGCCTGCTCCACCGCCTGCCGGGCCCGCTCGCCGAGCGCGCCCGGGACCGCGAAGCAGATGGAGTGCTCCGAGCTTCCCTGCGAGATCATCACGACCGAGACGCCCGCGTCGCGCAGCGCGCCGAAGAGCCGATGCGCGGTCCCGGGCACCCCGATCATTCCCGTCCCCTCCACGTTCACCAGCGCCACCCCCTCGATGGTGGCGAACCCCTTCACGGCGAAGTTCGAGGACCCTCCGACGTGGATCCGGGTCCCCGGGTGCCCCGCGTTGAAGGTGTTGCGGATGAAGATCGGGATCGCCCCCTCCACCGCCGGCGCCATGGTGCGCGGGTGAATCACCTTCGCGCCGAAGTAGGCGAGCTCCATCGCTTCGTTGTACGACAGCGCGTCCAGCAGCACCGCGTCCGGCACCAGGCGCGGGTTCGCGCTCATCACGCCGTCCACGTCGGTCCAGATGTGGATCTCCCGCGCGCCGAGCAGCGCACCGAAGATGGAGGCCGAGTAGTCGCTCCCGTTGCGCCCCAGCGTGGCCGGAATTCCATCAGGCGTGGCGGCGACGAAGCCCGTGATGATCAGGGTCGGCGGCACGCGCCCTACTCGGGCCGCCCAGCCGTCCAGTCGTTCCTTGCTGGCGACCCAGTTCACCTCGCGGCTCGGGCCCGCCT
>JAHWJV010000352.1 GCA_019348265.1 Gemmatimonadota bacterium | reverse complement strand
CCGCAGCCACGCGTCCTCGTCGCCGAGGACGAGCGCAACGAGCGTCGTGTCCTCCTCCGCGCGGACGAGGGCGGCTACGGTCTGGACGCCGTCTGGGCGGACGACCTGCACCACCACCTGCGCCGGCTCGCGGCGGGAGACAGCGAGGGCTACTTCGCCTCCTACACGGGCACCACCTCGGACGTGGCGAAGACGCTGCGGCAGGGCTGGTTCTATGAGGGGCAGGTGTCGCCCCACAGCGGCGAAGCGCGCGGCACCCCCGCCGACGGGATACCGCCGCAGCGCTTCGTGCACTGCCTGCAGAACCACGATCAGGTGGGTAACCGCGCGTTCGGCGACCGCCTGACGGACGGGGTGGAACCCGCGGTGTACCGCGCCCTCTCGGCGCTGCTGCTGCTCAGCCCCTACACGCCCCTGCTCTGGATGGGGCAGGAGTGGGCCGCTACCGCGCCCTTCCTGTACTTCACCGATCACCCGGAGGAGCTCGGAAAGCTGGTGACCGAGGGCCGACGCGAGGAGTTCGGACACTTTTCCGCCTTCGCGGACCCGGATGTGCGCGAGCGCATCCCCGACCCGCAGTCGCCCGATACCTTCGAGAAATCCAAGCTCCGTTGGGAGGAACGGGAATCGGGCCAGCACGCCGGCTGCCTTACGCTCTACGGCGAGCTGCTCGGGCTGCGGAACAGGGACGCGGTGCTGCGCGAGCGGAGCCGCGACCGGTTCACGGCGCTCGAGCTGGGGGACGGCGGGTTGGCGCTTCGCAGGGATGGGGCCGATGGGGCGCTGCTGCTCATCGCCAGCTTCGGCGGCTCGCTCTCCGTCGAGCTGGGTGGCCGTCCGGAGCTCACGGCGCCGCGCGGCGGCTGGTCAGAGGTGCTCTCCACGGAGGAGGAGCGCTTCGGCGGGGCGGGGAAGTCGGTGCCGCTCTCCCTGGCGGGCACGGTGCGCATGGACGGTCCCGGCGCGGTGATCCTCAGGTCCGGTGGCACCGCTGGCGAGTAGCCTCCCCGCCTTGCCTCCGGACCGGCGTGGCCGCGCGGCTCCCTCCCCATCTCTCGCATCGGAGGGGGCCGCAGCAAGCCCTTGGAACCCTCGCCGGTGAAGCGCAACCTGCCGGTAATCCCGCCGGCAGGCGCCGCGTTCCGGTCTCAGGAGACTGAACCGGGCGGGGTGAGAGGTACGGTGAAATAAAAGGTGGTGCCCTTTCCCATCTCACTCTGCACCCAGATCCGTCCATCGTGCGCCTCGACGATCCCCTTCGCGATGGCGAGTCCGAGTCCGACCCCCCGCCGGTCTCCCTTGCGTGCCTGCCAATACCGGTCAAAAACGTGCGGGAGCTGTTCCGGAGGGATCCCGGGCCCCGTGTCGGCAACGGAGAAACAAACCTCCGCACCCATCCGCTCCGCGCGCAGAGTGACCGCCCCTTGTTCGGGTGTGAACTTGATGGCGTTTCCTACGAGATTCGAGAAGACCCGCAGGATCTGATCGGGATCGATCCAGACGGTGGACAGCTCGGCCGCGACATTGCTCGTGAGCCGAATCGACTTCTGCTGCGTCAGCGGCTCTAACAATCCACGCACGTCAGTTAGGAGCGAAGCCACGTCACGCTGCGATTGGGCCACTGAGAACCGTCCGCCCTCGATCGAGGAGAGGTCGAGTAGATTCTCGATCATCCGGCTCATCTGGTCCGCGGAACGATTGATTATCTGGAGGAACTTGATGTTCTCTGATCGCCGCTCCTGGGCCACATCGTGCAGCAGCGATGCGCTGAGTTTGATCGTGTTCAGTGGGTTTCTCAGGTCATGCGAGATCACCCCCAACACCTCGTCCCGCGCACCGATCGCGCGCTGTGCATTTTCATAGAGCCTTCCGTTCTCGAGGGCGACCGCGGCGCGGCGGGCAAGATCCTCCGCTAGCATCAGGTCCACCGGGCTGTAGTGTCGTCCGGATTCGGACGTGGCGAGGGTCATTGCCCCCAGTACACGCCCATGCGCGACGATGGGTACGATCATGAACGAGCAGAGCCCGAGCTTCCGCAGAGTCCTGCTGCGGTGTGTATCGTGCCCAATGACCTCGAGGACCGAGTCGTTGCAGGCCGGGACCAGGATCGGCTCCCCCGTGCGTACCACCTTCAGAATCGGATGGTCTTCCGGATCCGCCTCCGCAGGCTGCCGTTTTTCCCTGGAAAGGATATGCTCCTTTCTCGGATCCACGTGGGCGGTGCCGACGCGGCGGACGTCCCCACTGGGCTCAACTACGTCGATCAGGCAGTAATCAGCCTTCGAGGGAACGGTCAGGCGGGCAAGACTCGCCAGGGTGGCTTCGTAATCCAGCGAGGTATCCAGCAGGGCACTCGCGCGCGCAAGGAAACGCTGGTCCTCCTCCACGCGCTTCCGCTCGGTCACGTCCATCATCGATCCGATCATCCGAGACGGTCCCCCTCTCTCGTTCCTGAGGACGTATCCTCGGTCGAGCACCGTTGCATTCGAACCGTCGCCTCGAAGGAAGCGGTACTCATCCGACCAGCAATCACCCGTCCCGCTGATCGCCGCATGAAGCCTGCTGATGACCCGCTCCCGGTCTTCCGGATGTATGCGCTCGCACCACCACTCGATCGAGGGGTTGACCTCGTCCGCCGAATAGCGGAATACCTTCAGCGTGGACTCGTTCCACACCCGCTCGCCCGTCGGGATATCCCACTCCCAGATCACGTCGTTGGTCGCGCGCGAAACCAGGCGCAAGCGCTCCTCGCTTTTCCGCAACGCGTCCTCCGACTCCTTCCGTTTGCTGATGTCATGCAGGAACGAGCTGAAGACGTACGTGTCTCCCGTGCGGATCGGAGTGATCGTGAGTTCCACCGGAAAGGTATGTCCATCCCGATGCAGGGCGGGCATCTCTACGCGTCGGTTCACGGTCGTACCCTCACCCATCGCCACGAAACGCTCCAGTCCACGCCGGTGCGCCTCCCGATGTACCGTGGGGACGATCGTTTCGGACAGCGGACGGCCGATCGCTTCCTCGCGAGTCCAGCCGAACGTGTTCACTGCCTGGGCGTTCCAGTCGGTAATCGTCCCGTCCGCGTCGATCGCCACATACGCGTCGTAGGCCATCTCGAGGATCAATCGCGTCCGCCGCTCCGATTGCTGAAGCGCGTCTACCGCACGCGTACGCTCGACGACGCACCCGAGCTGCGTCCCTACGTACGCCATCACTTCGAGCAGCTGCTCATCGGGTTCCATTACCTGCGGGCAGAAGAACTCCAGAACGGCGGCCACTTCCCCGCCGACCACCACCGGGAAGGTCGAGCGGTTCCACAAGACGCTGCGCCGGGAGTTCCTCGACGGCAAGACCTTCACCTGCCTCGCCGACGCCCAGGCCAACCTCGACGCCTGGGTACGCGAGTACAACTTCGAGCGGCCCCATCAGAGCCTGGGCATGGCGGTGCCCTGGGACCGCTTCGCCCTGGCGGCGTCGGATCGGGTCGACGCCCACCAGCCCGCGGCTGCGCCGCAGCCGCCCGAGGCCGCCGCCGCCACTCGCCGGGTCGGCTCCACCGGTCTGATCAGCTTCGCCGGCGCCCGATATGGCGTCGGGGTGTGGCTCGCCGGTGCGGCGGTCACGGTGGTCTGCGACGGCGGCCTCGTGCACCTTCACCACCGTGGTGTGGTGGTGGCCACTCACGCCCGCCGTCATGCCGTTGCAAGCAGAGCGCGGGGCTGCGTCGCAACCAGCGGCCCACGAAACGCCCGTCGGCAACCGCCGTCTCCGTGACCCGCAAGGTCGACTCGTCCGGCAGCGTGTGCTTCGCCGGTGCCAGCTACCGGGTCGGCTCGAAGTACCGGCGCCGCCATGTCCAGGTAGTCGTGGTCGGTGAGACCGTCGAGATATCGATCGGGGAGGAGCTCATCCGAACTCACCCCCTTCGCCATGACCGCACCCGCGAGCACGGCGCCCTTGCGAACCCCGGTGGCCGGCCCCGCCGGACCAATGCCGCCCAACCCTCAGCGGAGTGCGCCCAGGTACGGAACCGAAGTGTCGCCCGGGTACCGGCACTTGACACAAGGCGAGGCTGACCTGACGGCCACGATCGACCCCACACGCGGCTGGCGCACCGCCTAGGCGGTGCGCCAGCTGGCCAGTTCCCGGCCGGACTACGCCACGTCCATGCTGTCCAC
>JAHWJV010000351.1 GCA_019348265.1 Gemmatimonadota bacterium | reverse complement strand
GAGGCCGAGTGCAGTTTCCGACGCCGGGCCACGACGCCGAAGCAGCTGCAGAAGCGCGCGCTCGCGCTGGGTACGCTCTTCGGCGAGGTCGTGGCGTACCTCGGTGCGCGCCTCACGCTGCCCGCCTTCGACGTGCCGCAGGCGGCGGCGGCGACGCTCGGCGACGCCGAACGCGCGGCGGAGCGGTGCCGCGCGCACTGGGGGCTCGGGCTCGACGCGCCGGCGACGAGCGTGGGCCGCGTCCTCGAGAACGCGGGCGTGGCGATCGCGCGGCTCGATGCGGGCGGCGACCGGGTCGACGCGTTCTCGCGTCACGGGGTGGTGAGCGTCGTCGTGCTCAACACGGCGAAGGGAAGCGCGTCCCGGAGCCGCTTCGACCTCGCGCACGAGCTCGGGCACCTGGTCGCGGCCAAGTCGGTCGACATCGCCTGTCCGCGCTTTTCCATCGGGTTCGGGCCGCGGATCGCGGGGTTCACCTGGGGTGAGACGGAATACGTCATCTCCCTTCTGCCCCTGGGCGGTTACGTCCGGATGGCGGGGATGGAGGACACGGCCGCGCTCGAAGGGGGCGCCGAACCGGACCACGTTCCCTCCGATCGGGACTTCGATTCCAAGCCGCTCTGGGCGCGAATCTGGGTGGTGACCGCAGGGGTCATCATGAACTTCCTGTTCGCGATCCTCGTGATCACCGGCGTTAGCCTGTACTACGGCGAGCAGGTGAACACCTCGACTCGCGTCGCCGTCGCGCCGGGAATCGAGCGCACGCCTGCGCGCGCGCCTCTCGCCGCCATCCCCGTCGGCGCGACCCTGGTCGCCGTAGGCGATCGTCAGGTCCGCGACTGGAACTCCGTCTCGGACGCGCTGGTGACCGCGCCCGCGGGCCCGACGACGCTCAGCTTCAGCGACGCGCCCCCCGTCACCTTCGACCTGCCGACCGGGGATTCGGCTCGCGTCGCCCTGCTCTCGGTCGTACAGCCCTTCACGGCACCGGTCATCGGTGAGGTCAGCTCGGGTACACCGGCGCAGCGCGCCGGGCTGCGCGCTGGAGACCGCATCACGACCGCGGCCGGGCAGGCGGTCGAGTCCTGGACCGAGTTCGTACAGCTGGTCCGCGCGAGCCCCGACAAGCCGCTGCAGGTGGAGGTGGTGCGCGGTGGGCAGCGCCTGCCGCTGACGCTCACTCCGGAATCGCGCCGGGATCCGGTAGCGGAGCCTGGAGCGCCGGAGATCGGCTGGCTCGGCGTCGCAGCCCGCTACGACCTGGAGCGCCGGCACATGGGTATCAGTGAGGCGTTCCGCCGCGGCGTGGACGTGACCTGGACCACCGCGTCGTCGATCGTCAAGCTCCTGGGTGACCTGTTTACCGGGAAGGCGTCGCCGCGCAGCCTCGGTGGCCCGCTGACCATAGGCCAGATCTCGGGTGAAACCGCGCGCGCCGGGACGGAGGTACTGCTGCAGTGGATGGCGCTTCTGTCGGTGAATCTGGCGGTGTTGAACCTGCTGCCGATCCCCGTGCTGGATGGCGGTCAGCTGCTCTTTCTGCTGGTCGAGGGCATCCGCGGGCGGCCACTCTCCATCGAGCAGCGGCTCCGGCTTTCCCACGTCGGACTCATCCTGGTGGTGGGCATCATGGTGTGGGCGATCACCAACGATTTCCTGCGCCTGTTCGGGATATGACCCTACACTTGTTTCAGGCCCTTCGGGGCATTACTTTTTAATGTTTCTCATGGTCCTGTTCCGTCGCTAACTGACGGCCGGACCGACCGTTCAGATCAGCCAGGAGCAAGCCGCTAATGGAACGGAGCCAGATCGAACATATCGAGCAGCGCCTGCTACGGGAGCGCACGCGAGCCCTCCGCTCGCTCGGGCGCTTTCAGGAGCAGTCGAAGCTCTCGCGTGACTCGGCAGATTCGGATCTCTCCAGCTACTCGTTCCACATGGCGGACCAGGGTACGGACGCGATGGAGCGGGAGAAGGCATTCCTGTTCGCCAGCAAGGAAGGGCGCTACCTCTACCGAATCGAAGACGCGCTTCGCCGCCTCTACAACGAGCCGGAGAAATTCGGCGTCTGCCACAGCTGCCAGCGCGAGATCCCGTTCGAGCGGCTCGACGCGCTCCCGCACGCGCGCTACTGCCTGGATTGCAAGCTCCGGGAAGAGGAAGAGGCGGCGGCATAAGGGGCTATCAGCTATCAGCTATCAGTCGAACGAAAGAAGGCCGGCATCCGGGTGGATGCCGGCCGTTTTCGCTTTTAGCTGATAGCTGATAGCTGATAGCTGATAGCTGATAGCCCCCTAAAACAACCCCAGCTGTACCGGCTTTCGCGCGAGCTTCAGCCGGGACACGTCCAGAGAGGCGAGGGGGCGGCTCTGGACGCCGACCTGGATCTCTCCGTCGAAATGGTGGCGGTCGAGCGCGGCGGCTACGACGTCGTAGGCGAGGCCTGGATCGTTCGAGCTCTCGCTGAGATGGGCCAGGATCACGCAGCCGAGGCCGGCGTGCACGAGCTCGGTAGCCAGCTCAGCGGCGGCGCGATTGGAGAGGTGGCCGTGACTACCCGCGATCCTTGCTTTGACCGACCAGGGATAGGGGCTCTCGCGCAGCATGATCTCGTCGTGGTTCGACTCGAGGATCAGCAGATCGCAGTGCCGGAGCGCGTGCCGGACCGTCGCGGTCGGGCGCCCCAGGTCGGTAGCGATCCCGAGCTTGTCTCCGGTCGGCAGCTCGGTGACGGTCACCGCGACGGGATCGACCGCGTCGTGGACCGTGAGGAAGGGGTTCACCAGCAGGTCGCCGACCACGACGCTTTGATCGCTCGCGTAGGGGCGGACGTCTTCCGTGCCGGTCAGCAGATCGGCGCAGGCGCTGCGCGTCGTCTCGGTGATGTACAGCGGGATGCCCCACCGCCTGGCGAGCACTCCCATACCGCGCGTGTGGTCGCAGTGGTCGTGGGTGATCAAGAGCGCGTCGATCGACTCCGGAGCGACCTCCACCGCGGCGAGTCGCCGCTCCAGGTCGCGGCCGCTGAATCCGGCGTCGACGAGCAGCCTGGCCTGCTGCGACTCCACGAGGATCGCGTTTCCCGAGCTCCCGCTGCCGAGTACGGTGACTTTCACGCCGCTATTACCCCTCGATCGGGCGAGCGGGTTCCCCGCCGCCGCGGGCCCTCGCCCAGGCGCGGCTCAGCTGGTCGCGCTGCGACTCCGATAGCATAACGTCGCGACGCGCCATCGCCCGTTCCGCCACCTCCAGGAACTTGTCGGCACGGTACTCCACGAGCTCTTCGCCACTCCCCCAACTGAAGGGAGGCACGTATCTCGGCGGCATCTCGGCGCCATAGAGGTTGCTCCCCGCGCCGACCACCGTGCCGGTGTTCAGCAGCAGCCCGATTCCCGTCTTCACGTGGTCGCCGAGCAGAGAGCCGAGCTTGATCTCACCGGTTTCCAGCTCGCCGTCAGGGGGGGTCCAGAGGCGGATCGTGCCGTAGTTGTTCTTGAGATCGCTGTTGGTCGTCTCCGCGCCGAGGTTCACCCAGCGACCCATGTACGCGTGGCCGATGTGGCCGTCGTGCTGCTTGTTGGCGTAGCCCAGGCAGATGCTGCTGGCGAACTCACCGTGAATCTTGCTGACCGGCCCGATCGACGAGCACTCGACGCTGCCACCGAGGAGAGCGGCATGGGGGCCGAGGTAGGTAGGGCCGCACATGCGGGTAAAGGAGCGCACCACCGCCCCACGGTCGAGCCAGATCGGCCCCTCCGTGGTGTCGAAGGCGGCGCCAGGCTCGATCCGCACCCCTTCGCTCACCACCAGCGGGTGCCTTCCCCACTGGTACACTCCGGGCCCCAGGTCGGCGGCGGGCGGGGCGGGAAAGAGCGCCTCGATGTCGACGGTGGTCTGGTCGGCGTTGCCGGAGATCAGATCCCATACGTGAGCGAGGACACGTCCCGGGAGCCGGGCGCCCGACCCGCCAGGCATCGCGTCCGCGTACCGGTCGGGCTCCAGAAAGAACTCGCGCGGGGGGGCGGGTGTCCCCGCGGGAGCGTACCACCCCGCGACCCCGCTTTCTACCAGGACGGGTCCTGACGAGGACACCGCCTCGAGCGAACCCCGCGAGTCCCACCCGGGCACCGCCCGCGAAAGCCAGAACAGCCGATCCCCCTGTTTAGGCGCGTCCTCATAGCGCGCG
>JAHWJV010000350.1 GCA_019348265.1 Gemmatimonadota bacterium | reverse complement strand
GATCTTGAAAGGCTTATCGCTCATTCGAGTCGTCATCGGTTGGAATCTAGCGCGCGAATATCACGCGCGTCCCCGGGCGACGCAATGCGCGAACCAGGCAGAGCTCGCGTCCTCATCGCCGGGCCCGCTGGTTGCTGGAGATGGCGGTTCGAAGCGTCATGGCCATACTCCCACCCGGACCGGATTGTCGCCAATGCATATCCTGCTGTATCTCTGCCTGCTGCTCGGCCACTTCCTCCCCGCCGGACTGGCGGCGCAGACCTTCCCCGCGGACGATCCGGTGCTGCGCCGGATCTGGAGCGAGGGGATGGAGCGGTCGCAGCTCCGCGCGCTGGCTCAGCCCCTCCTCGACTCGATCGGGCCGCGGCTCACGGGCTCGCCCGGGCTGCGCGCGGGAAACGACTGGCTTGTGCAGCGATACGCGGGCTGGGGGATCTCCGCTCGAAACGAGCAGTACGGGACCTGGCGAGGTTGGGAGCCCGGGTACCTGCACGTCGACCTGATGAGCCCGCGGGTACGCACGCTCGACGCGTGGTTGCGAGGGTGGAGCCCCGGCACCCGCGGACCGGTCGTGGCGGACGTGGTGATCCTACCGGACGTGCGAAACCAGGAGCAGTTCCGCGCCTGGCTGCCTTCGGTGAGAGGGAAGTACGTGCTGATCTCCTTCCCGCAGCCTACCTGCCGTCCGGCTGAGGACTGGCAGCAGTGGGCGCTACCGGCAGATCTCGAACGGATGCGGACCGAGCGGGCGGCGGAGCTGGAAGCCTGGAATAGGCGGCTGTCGAACACCGGCGTGACCATACAGCAGCTGCCGGTCCTGCTGGAGGAGGCCGGGGCGCGGGGAGTGATCGGGAACCGCTGGTCCGAGGGCTGGGGAGTGGAGAAAGTGTTCAACGCCCACACCCGCCGAGTCCCCCAGGTGGAGCTGAGCTGCGAGGATTACGGGCTCCTCTACCGCCTCCAGGAGAACAACCAGCGGCCGACGCTTCGCGTCGACGCTCAGGTCGAGCTTCCCGGCGACGTCCCGGTCTTCAACACCATCGCGGAGATCCGGGGGACGGAGCTGCCGGACGAGTACGTCGTCCTTTCCGCGCATTTCGACTCCTGGCACACCGCGTCCGGTGCGACCGACAACGGCACCGGCACGATCACGATGCTGGAGGCGATGCGGATCCTGAAGACGGTTTATCCGCGCCCGAAGCGGACGATCCTGGTGGGGCACTGGGCAGGGGAGGAGCAGGGGCTGAACGGCTCCCGGGCGTTCGCGAAGGACCACCCCGAGGTGGTTCGGGGGCTGCAGGCGCTCTTCAACCAGGACAATGGGACCGGGCGCGTGGTGAACCTCTCGGCACAGGGGCTGCCCGGAGCGGCTCCCTTTCTGGCGAGCTGGCTCTCCCGGCTCCCCACGGAGCTCGCGGAGGAGATCCGCTTCACCACCCCGGGCGTGCCGGCCACGGGCGGGAGCGACTACGCGTCGTTCCTGTGCTATTCGGCGCCGGCTTTCTCGCTGAGCTCCCTCTCCTGGAACTACTCCATCTACACCTGGCATACCAACCTCGACACCTTCGACAAGGTGGTCTTCTCCGAAGTGCAGCGGAACGCGGCCCTTACGGCGATGCTTGCCTACCTCGCATCCGAGGAGCCGCGGCGGATCCCGCGAGAGCAGCGCGCGATGCCGACGAACGCGCAGACGGGGCAGCCGATTCCCTGGCCGGCGTGCGTGGAGCCGCTCCGGGACTTCTCGGGGTACCGGAGATAGGCGCTACAGCCACAGCCGCGATCGTGTTTCAGCGAGAGTAGGGAACGGGGTCGGGGAAGCCGGCACCCTCGAACCCCTTCAGGCGGAGCTGACAGGCGTCGCAGGCGCCGCACGCCTCGCCGGCCGGGGCGGGGTCGTAGCAGGTGGAGGTGAGCGAGTAGTCCACCCCCAGATCGATTCCGCGCTGGATGATCTGGGCCTTCGTGAGATGCAGGAGCGGGGCGCGGATGCGCAGTGGCTCGCCGCTCTCGACCCCGGCTCGCGTCGCGAGGTTGGCCATCCGCTCGAACGCCTCGATGTACTCGGGGCGGCAATCCGGGTAGCCGCTGTAGTCGAGCGTGTTCACGCCGATGAACAGGTCGCGCGCCTCCAGCACCTCCGCCCAGGCGAGCGCGTACGAGAGGAAGATGGTGTTGCGCGCCGGGACGTAAGTCACCGGGATCCCCTCGCCCATGTCCGTTGGCGACCGGTTCTTGGGGACGGCCAGATCGCCCGTCAGCGCGGAGCCTCCGAAGAGGCGCAGGTCGACCTCCGCCACGACGTGACGCGCCACTCCCATCCGCTCCGCTACGCGAGCGGCGGAGCGAAGCTCCACTTCGTGCCGCTGTCCGTAGCGGAAGGTTAGCGCGTAGGGCTCGTACCCGTCCCGCTTCGCGATCGCCAGGACCGTCGCCGAGTCGAGTCCCCCGCTCAGGAGGACCACTGCCCGTCTGGCCTCCGTCACGACGGCCTCCCCGCGCTTGCCGAGATCGTCTCGCCACCCGCGCTTGACAGCAGCGTGCGGTACCAGCTTTCCGCGTGCCGAAGCCTCTGCTCGTGCCCGGCCACCCCCCAGATGATGGAGAGAGTCCGTCGAGTCTCCGGACGTGTTTTCGTCCGCTGCGCATCGCGAACCGCGTTCGCGCACGGCCCAGCGGCGTCGAACAGACAGAGAAGTCTTCCGACGTCGATCTCCTGCCCCGTCGCGTTGAACACGTAGGACGAACCGGCCGGTGCGACCGCTATCCGGAAGGGCGGAGTCGCGAGCTCCAGGTCGACGACGCTGATCGGCAGGCCGCTGTGCAGCGAAACCGCGTTGCACACGTCGACGGCCGGGTTGATCGATCCGAGCGCTCCCTCGCCCACCGCGCGCAGCAGGTACTCCGAAGCCGGCTTTCCCCGTCCCGTCGGTTTGTACCCACCCCAGCGGAGCATGTCGCGAACGGCTGTCCGCACCTCTTCATCGCGGCTGAGGGGGGCCTCGGCCTCATCGCTCAACAAAGCGATCACCTCGCGCGGTGTTTCCATACCGCCGATCGGGTTGGCGAACTCCGTGACGAACGCGGAGACGCGAAGGAGCGGATGCTGCTCCACCTCGACGAAGGCGGCGTATCGGTCGGCTTCGTTCATCTGGACGAGCCACGGGGTTTCGCCGACCGCGTTGCCGGAGCGGGGGACGGCATGCGCTGGAGTTCTGACGAGACGAGTGCAATCCGCCGACGGTGCCTTTGCTAGAGTCCTTCGCCCTCCCGGCAGGGCAACAGAGCGCCCTCGGTCTCCCGGCCGGAAAGCTGCCAGCGCCAGCACCCGGCCCCGCCACCCGGGAGCGTCGTACGGAAGCGCAGCTGCCCAGATATTCCGCCGCCGACGGTGCTGGCGGTGAGACGGGGGGCATTGCCGGCCGTGCCGATCCTGCGGCAGAGCGTCTGGCCGGGGCGTACCTCGAACCGGGCCGATTCCACCCGCGCGACGACGTTGCCGTAGCCGGCGGTGGCGTTCTCGATACAGAGGGTGAGCGAGTTGTCGACTCCGCCGGACCGGTTGCCGGTGCATCCGAGGAGGACCAGGGGTACCAGGCAGAGGGGCCAGCGCATGGTGGATCTCCTTGCGAGCACGACGTTAAGCCACGCTGGGACGACGAACGGCGATTGAACCGAGCCGCGCAAGAGCGGGGCCGGGCGGCAGTGCTCTACAGCGAATCGGCCGCGCGGCTCGCCTCCTGACGCATCGCGGTGAGGGCGTTCTCGTGCGCGGTGTACTCGGTCCGAGCGGTGGCCACCTCCTGGTCGTACGCGTCCAGGAAGCGCTGATAGAACTGGCGAGCTGCCGCGGTGTTGCCCATCGTCTGCTCCGCTTCCGCCGCGTTGTACAACCCGAAGAGGTGGTTGGGCTCGGCCGAGAGAATCGTGTCCGCCTGCGCCCGCATGGTGGCCGGGTCGCCCCCCATCAGCGCGAGGACGCCGACATGGTACCGCACGTCGGCATCCACTTCCGGGACCTGCTGATACGCGGCGAGCGCCATGGGGAGGAAGGTGCGCGCCTGAGCGCTGTCCCCGGCACTCGCGAGCCTCATCACGCGATCGTACAGCCGATCGGCGGCCTCCCTCGGGGTCATCGAGGAGAGATCGACCTGCGTGGGATCTCCCGTCGTGCCGTTGGCGAAGGGCGCCGCCGGAGCGCTGGCCGCGGGCTC
>JAHWJV010000034.1 GCA_019348265.1 Gemmatimonadota bacterium | reverse complement strand
GCGGTGGCGGCTGGCAGCGTCTTCCCCACGATCATCCCGAGCCGGGCCTTCGGAGCGGCGGACCGCGTGAACCTCGCCGTGATCGGCGTACACGGCCAGGGCAGCTCGCACCTGAACAGCTTCCCCGGGCTCCAGGACGTCCGCCTGCATTCGATCGCGGACGTGGACGGCAACGTGCTCGCCCGGCGTGGCGCCGAGATGACCACCAAGTGGGGGTACGCCCCGAAGCTGGTCAACGACATGCGCCGCATCTTCGACGATCCCGAAGTCGACGCGGTGACCTTCGCGACGCCGAACCACTGGCACGCCCTGGGTACGATCTGGGCCGTGCAGGCCGGCAAGCACGTCTACGTCGAGAAGCCCGCGTCGCACAGCATCTGGGAGGGGCGTCAGATGGTGAACGCCGCCCGGAAGTACAACAAGCTCGTCCAGGTCGGCTTCCAGAACCGCTCGCGGACCAACACCACCGCCGCGATCAAGCTGCTGCACGCCGGCGGGATCGGGAAGGTGCAGTTCGCCCGCGGCCTGTGCCACAAGATGCGCGGCGACATCGGCCGCTATCCGGATGGACCGATGCAGGCGAACGAGAAGGTCATGCTGACGGTCGGGAACCCCAACAACGACGGGCCGTACACGGCGGACTACCTCAGCCGCGTCAACTACGACATGTGGACGGGACCGCGCGAGCTGCGGCCGTTCAACCGGAACCGGTTCCACTACAACTGGCACTGGCAGTGGGAGTACGGCAACGGTGACACGGGCAACCAGGGCCCGCACCAGCTCGACGTGGGCCGCTGGGGGCTCAACAAGCGCGATTACCCGGTGAAGATCAGCTCCAAGGGTGGGCTGTATGCCTACACCAACACCGCCCAGACCACGCCGAACACGCAGACGACCCTCTTCGAGTACGAGGACGGCACGCTCTTCGAGTTCAGTACCCGCGGGCTGAACACCAACCCCGAGGGCGGGGTGATGATCGGGAACATCTGGTACGGCAGCGAGGGCCGGCTGGAGATGGACGACGGCGGCAACTGGAAGACGTTCATGGGCAGCAAGAGCGAGCCTGGCCCGAACTCCGCGAACATTGCATCCGAGGCCTCCGACGCGCGGATCACGGTCGGGACCGGATCCAGCGGCCACTATCAGAACTTCATCGACGCCGTGCGCACCGGTAAGATGTCCGACCTCAACTGCGACATCGAGGAAGGCCACCGTTCGAGCGTGCTGGCCCACATGGCCAACATCTCGTACCTGGTCGACCGCGAGCTCCGCACGGACGGGAAGACCGAGCGCTTCCTGAACGATGCCGAGGCCAACGGCATGATCAAGGAGAAGTACCGCGCTCCGTACGTCGTGCCGGACCTCAGCCCGGCGATGACGCAGCGGTAGGAGCAGCCGTGACGGCGCGTCCGGAGGATCCCGCCGCGACGGGCGGTCCGACTCCGACGTAACAGCAGCGAGGCCGCGTCCAGCCAGTCTGGACGCGGCCTCGTCGTTTGCACCGGGGGCAGGTGCATCCGCCACCGCTCGGGCCCCGCTACGCGGCTCGCGAGGGCGCTCGGGAGAGCGCCCACCCGACCGCGATCAGCCCAGCCCCACCGATTGCCAGAAACAGCCAGTCGTAGAGCGGGACGTGGACCGGCATGTCGCGCACGTGGTGCAGGTCGAGTAGCATGTGGTCGACGATCCCCTCCACCAGGTTGAAGACGCCCCACCCGAGCAGCAGCTGCCCGGAGAAGGCCCTGAACCCGGGAAGCTGCGCGCCCCTCCGCGCGTCGCGCAGCAGCAGGTATGCCCCAGCCAGCGTGAGCGCCCAGACGCCGAGGTGAAAGAAGCCGTCCCACATCATGTTCTGCTTCATGGCGTCCATGGTGACCGGCGGGAGTCGGGCGGATCCCATGTTGTGCCACTGCAGGATCTGGTGGAGGAAGATGCCGTCGGCGAAGCCACCGAGGCCGAGGCCGAGCACCAGTCCAGGGGCTCGGCTGGTTCCTTCGGCGCGTGACGAACGGGCGGCGTTGCTCACGGCTGCGTTCCTCCTGTTGTTCGACCCGCCGGCACACACCCGGGCGTCGGCGCGACGCGCAGCACGCAACTCGCGCACCCTCCAGCTCAGCACGAGCGTCGCCGATCGCTGCTGAACGGACACCGGGGCCGGGGAGTGGGCCGCAAGGTCGGCTCGGCCTCCGCCGAACGCGAATCGGCTGCGCTGGAGGCGGCGAGCGCCTAGCGCCAACACGTCGGCGGTGGAGGCAGATCGCCAGAACGTACGGATCTGTGTCCCATAAGTCGTTAGGCCAACCGCACCTCGCCGTCGCGGGGTCCAGGGGTTGCACTAGCCAGGAGTATCGGAACCGGTCGTCACAGGCACACACGGGTTGATAATGGCAAAGCAAAAGAGCGCGCGGCTGCTCGTGATCGGCGGGGCGGAGGATCCGGACGAGGACCGGATGGAGATCCTCCCGTACTTCGTGGAGATGGCTGGAGGGAAGCAGGCACGCATCGTGGTCTGCTCTTCCCCGTCGGAGAACCCGGAGGAGAAGGTTCGGGTTTACCGGAAGCTCTTCGAGAAGATCGGCGTGGCGGAAGTAATCGACGCTCCGATCAGCAGCCGCGTGGAAGCGGCGGACCCCGAGCTGGTGGCGGCCGTGGAGCGCGCCACGGCCGTCTTCTTCACCGGCGGCGATCAGCTCCGGCTCACCGCCCTGGTGGCGGGGACGCCCTTCGGCGAGTGCGTGCGGGAGCGGCTCTTCCATGATGGTCTGGTCGTCGGGGGGACGAGCGCGGGAGCGGCGGCAATGAGCAGCACGATGGTCATCGGCGGCCCGAGCGATGGGACGGTGCGGCGCCAGGACGTCGACCTCGCTCCGGGGCTGAACTACTGGAGCGACGCGGTCGTGGACACGCACTTCAACCAGCGCGGCCGGGTCAACCGGTCGCTCACCATCTTCGCGCACAACCCGCAGATCCTGGGGATCGGGATCGATGAGAATACGGCGGTCGACGTGGTTCCCGGGCGCGGGTTCACGGTCGTCGGCGCCGGGGCCGTCACGGTGTTCGATGGACGCGTGTCACACACGAGCGCTCCTGATGCTGCGGACGGAGACGTGCTGGCGGTGATCGATTCCAAGGTGCACGTACTCCCCGCCGGCTATGGGCTCGATCTGAAGACACTCCGGCCCACGCTTCCCGGCGGGGCGGAGATCGCCGCCGCCTGAGGGGGGACGGCGACATGGCATCCGAAGAAGGATCACCAGGGGCCGGCACCCTCCCAGCGGAACGGCTCGGTGACGAGCTTCGCCTCCGGGGCGTCCGCGCTTTGCGGGGAGCCGGACTGTGGAGCCGCACCCCCGCCGTCGTTGCCGAGGTAGAGCAGGGCCGGCTGGAGGGAATGTCGACGGCCGATGTCGGTGGATTCGCCGCCCGACTGCTCGCCGCCCTTCCCACACTGAACACGGCCGAGTGCGCCGACTGCGACGGCGTCGCTCTCGCTCCCGCGCTGGAGCTCGGCATCTCGTGGGCCCACCTGCTCCAGCACGTCACAGTCGAGCTTCAGGCCCTGGCCGGCTCGCCCGTCCCGAACGCCCGAGTAGTTCCGAACGGCGGCGAAGAGGGAGACCTGCTCGTGATCGGTCACGAGGAGGAAGATCTCGGCATCGAGAGCGTGTACGAGGCGCTGGACATCGTACGCCGCTGCCTGGACGGCATCGACCCGGAGGCGGAGAGCGTCGTCGCGGATCTGCGAGACCGCTTCCGCCGCGCGCGTCCCGGCTCGACGGCGCGCCTGCTGATCCAGGCCGCGCGCGACAGAGGGATCCCGGTGAGGCGCATCCCTGACGACCCGGTCGTCCAGCTCGGGATCGGCCGCAACATGCGCTGGCTGGATGCGTCGATGACCGACTTCACCAGCGTGATCGCGACGGACCTGACCTCGGACAAGCACCGGACCAAACGAGTGCTGGAGCGTGTCGGGCTCCCGGTGCCGAAGGGCGAGGTGGTCAGGAGCCTGGATGACGCCCTGGATGTCGCGGAGGATCTCGGGTTTCCCGTGCTCCTGAAGCCGCTGGACGGGAACGAAGGCCGCGGGATCTCGGGGCGGGTCGATACGGAAGCCGAGCTTCGCAACGCCTGGCCTCTCGCCGACGCAGAGGGCACCGCCGTGGTGGTCGAGCGCTTCAGTGCCGGGCGCGACCACCGCGTGGTCGTGGTGGGCGGGCGTGTGGTCGCGGTCGCGGAGCGCATCCCCGCGCATGTCGTCGGCGACGGGGCCCGGAGCATCCGCTCACTCGCCGAGGAGACCAACCGCGAGCCGCGCCGGGACCCCTACAATCCGGCCGCCACTCGCACGCCACTCCCGCTCGATGCGGAGACCGAGCGGTTCCTCGCCCGCAGAGGCTTCACTCTCGACAGCGTGCCGCCCGCGGGCGCATGGGTGCAGCTACGCGCCACCGCGAACATCTCGACCGGCGGGAGCGCCATCGATCGCACGGACGAGATCCACCCGCGCAATGTGGTGCTCTGCGAGCTCGCGACGGGAGCCACCGGGCTGGATGTGGCCGGGCTCGACGTGCTCACGCCCGACATATCCGTCCCATTCGACGAGAACGGCGCGGTCATCATCGAGGTGAACGCTGCCCCAGGGCTGCGGATGCACACGGACCCGGACGTGGGTCCGTCCCGAGACGTCGCTGGCGCCATACTGGACATGCTGTACCCGGCCGGCAGCCCGGCGACCATCCCGGTGATCGCCATCACCGGCACGAACGGGAAGACGACCACCACGCGCCTGACGGCGCACCTCTTTCGGAACGCCGGGCAGACCGTCGGATTCACCACCACCGACGGGGTTTACCTGCAGGAGACGTTGCTGATGGAGGGGGACCTCACCGGCCCGTTCGCAGCCAGCATCATCCTCTCCCATCGGGAAGTCGAAGTCGCGGTGCTGGAGACGGCCCGCGGAGGAATCCTGCGTTCCGGATTGGGCTTCGAGAGCTGCGACGTCGGGGTGGTGCTCAACGTGACCGCGGACCACCTGGGCCTGAGAGGAATCGACACCGTGGAGCAGCTGGCGGACGTCAAAGCGGTGGTGGCGGCGGCGGTAAAGCCGGGTGGGCACACGGTGCTGAACGCGGACGATCCGCTATCGTACGCCATGCGCACGCGGACCTCGGGTGGGGTGGTGCTGATCTCCCGGGATGGGCAACGCAATCCGGTGATCGGGGAGCACCTCGCCTCGGGGGGGACCGCCGCGGTCGTCGATCGGGAGGATGGGCGCGAAGCCTTCATGCTCCGGAACGGCGGCGACCGCGTCTGGATCGCGGACGTTGCCGACGTCCCGCTGACGGTCGGCGGCGCCGCGCGGTTCCAGCTTCACAACGTGCTCGCCGCCCTCGCGGCCGCGAACGCCTGCGGGCTCACGCCTCCTCAGATCCGCGCCGGCCTCCTCTCTTTCTTCCCGTCCGGCGCCTCCACCCCCGGCCGTATGAACGTCCTCCGTACACGCCGTGGGCTCGTCGTCATCGATTACGCGCACAACCCGGCGGCGGTGCGAGGGATCCTCGACTTCGCGGGGCGGCTCGAAGCGGGACGCCGTATCGGCGTCATCACGATGCCGGGAGATCGCCGCGACGAGGACCTCCGCGAGCTGGGCGAGGCCGCTGCCTCGTTCGACTACGTGATCATCAAGGAGCACGAGCTGTATCGCCGCGGGCGCGCGCCCGGTGACGTGGCCCGGCTGATCGCGGAGGGGCTCACGGCCGGCGGATTGGCACCCGATCGGCAGGAGGTGGTGCTGTCGGAGCCGGAGGCCGTCCAGCGAGCGCTGGACGTGATGCGGCAGGGCGATCTCGTGGTGGTGCTGGCCGACGATTCAGCGGCCGTGCTCGACCAGGTACAGCCACTCGTCGTCGCCTAAGCCTCCGCTCAGGACATCATCTACTGGTGCCCGCGAACGCCGTGCGGGAGATAGGGAGCCTCCAACCTCGCGATCTCTTCCGGCGTCAGCTTCAGATCCAGCGCGCGGACGGCTGTGTCCAGGTGCGGAAGCCTGGTGGCGCCTACGATGGGAGCAACCACGGCCGGCTTCGAGAGGAGCCAGGCGAGCGCCACCTCCGCGGGTGTCACTTCGCGCTCCTCCGCGACCGCGCGTACGGCCTCCACGATCTCCCAATCCCCCGGCCCACCGTAAAGTGAGTGCCCGAATTCGTCGGTGGCGGCGCGGGTGGTGGCGGCGCGGTCATCGAGCGAGCTGCGCGAGCCCGCCAGGAGCCCCCTAGCCAGTGGAGACCAGGGGATCACCGCGATCCCCTCCGCCTCGCACAGCGGGATCATTTCCCGCTCCTCCTCCCGATAGAGCAGGTTGTAGTGGTTCTGCATCGAAACGAACCGCGCCCAGCCGTTGCGTTCCGAGACGCTCAGCGCCCGCGCCATCTGCCACGCCCATCCCGAACTCGCGCCGAGGTATCGCACCTTCCCCGAATGCACGAGGTGATCGAGCGCCGCGAGCGTCTCTTCGATGGGTGTCGAGGCATCGAACCGGTGGATCTGGTATAGATCGATGGTCTCCACCCCGAGCCGCCTCAGGCTCGCCTCGCACCCCTGCACGATGTGCTTCCTGGAGAGGCCCCTCATGTTCGGCCCCTCTCCCATCGGGTTGTAGACCTTCGTGGCGAGAACGATCTCCTCCAGATCGGCATACTCCCGCAGCGCCCGCCCGGTCACCTCCTCGCTCACCCCGAGCGAGTACATGTCCGCCGTGTCGAAGAAGTTGATCCCCGCCTCGACTGCGCGGCGGAAGAAAGGGCGCGCCGCATCCTCGTCGAGCACCCAGGGCCGCCACTGCGACGAGCCGTAGCTCATGCATCCGAGGCAGATGCGCGAGACTGTGAGACCGGTAGCGCCGAGATTGGTGTGTTCCATTTTCGCTGCGCGCTGTTGGGGAGCGAAGGTGCCGATTTTCCGGCGGTGGCCGGTACGTCCGTGTGAGAAGCAAGAGCTGACCCAGCAGATCTGTGCGCGGTCGAGCATCGTTTGGACCAGCGATTTGATTGGCCGGCTGCGCGTCTTATAATTGCGGGATCGGGCTGGTATATGGTTGCGGGGAGAGCCTTTTGCAGATCAGGTGCTCACATCCGACCTGCTCGGGCTCGGCGCCGGACATCACGGTTCAACTCACGTCAGCGCCCACGGGAGGGCAATTGAAGAAGGTCGAGAAGTCCACCAAGCTCGCCAACGTTCTGTACGACATCCGTGGGCCGATCATGGATGCTGCGCGGCAGATGGAGGAGCAGGGGCACCAGATCATCAAGCTGAACATCGGCAACCTCGCCCAGTTCGGTTTCGACGCGCCGGAAGCGATCCAGCGCGACATGATCCGAAACCTGCCGAACTCGGCTGGCTACTCGGACAGCAAGGGCATCTTCGCCGCGCGAAAGGCGGTGATGCAGTACGCGCAGCAGCAGGGCATCCAGGGCGTCACGCTGGAAGATGTTTATCTCGGCAACGGCGCGAGCGAGCTGATAGCGATGGCCACCAACGCGCTGCTGGATCAGGGAGACGAGCTGTTGATCCCGTCTCCGGACTACCCGCTGTGGACGGCCGCCACAGCGCTCTCTGGTGGCACGCCGGTGCACTACATGTGCGACGAGGAGAATGGCTGGATGCCGAACCTGGACGACATCCGGGGGAAGATCACGCCGGCGACGAAGGGGATCGTCGTCATCAACCCGAACAACCCGACCGGGGCGCTGTACTCCGACGAGCTGCTGCGCGAGATGGTTGCGATCGCTCGGGAGCACGGACTCGTGATCCTCGCGGACGAGGTCTACGACAAGGTGCTCTACGACGAGGTCAAGCACACGGCGATCGCCAGCCTGTCTCGTGACGTGCTGACGCTCACCTTCAACTCCCTGTCGAAGAGCTACCGATCCTGCGGCTACCGCGCGGGCTGGATGGTGGTGTCGGGAGACAAGGAGGCCGCGTCCGATTACATCGAGGGCCTCGCCATGCTCTCGAACATGCGGCTTTGCGCCAATGTCCCGGGGCAGTGGGCCGTTCAAACGGCCCTGGGCGGGTACCAGAGCATCAACGAGCTGACTGGCGAGGGCGGGCGCCTGCGCCGGCAGCGCGACCTGGCCTACGACCTGATCACCGCGATCCCGGGAGTCACCTGCGTGAAGCCCCAGGCGGCACTCTACATGTTCCCGCGCCTCGACCCCGAGATCTATCCGATCGCGGACGATCGCGAGTTCTTTCTGGAGGTACTGCTACAGACGCGGGTGATGCTGGTGCAGGGCACCGGGTTCAACTGGCCAGAGCCGAACCACTTCCGCATCGTCTTCCTGCCGCACGAGGACGACCTCCGCGAGGCGGTCGGCCGCATCGCGCGCTTCCTCGAGCAGTACCGGCGGCGACACGCGGGGTCACGGCCGGCGGCGGCCGCGGAAGATTCGCGAGTGGCTTGAGCGCGGCGCATCTGCGGTGGATCCGATCATGCTACCGGCTGGTCGAGCCGTCGCACCGCGGCGAGGTGTTCGGGGGGGACGAGCGCACGCTGAACGAGGCGACGCAACCCGAGCGACGCGACGGCGGGGTAAAGCGGGAGCAGGGTACGCGCCCAGGCGCGTTCAGGAAGTGAGAGGAGTCGGCGCACACTCTCCGGGACCAGCGCAGCCTGGACCTGGCGCAGGAGCGCATAGCGCCAGGGACCCAGGTGTCGGCGGTAGGATGCGTACAGCTGCGCCGTGTGGTCGCTGAACGCCAGGTCTTCGGTGAGGTGGCGCTCTCGGTCTGCGCGCCAGCCGGCATACCCCTCGGGCAGCTCGGGAATTCCGAGCCCCTCACCCACCCGGCGGAAGACGGCCCACAGCTCTTCCTGCTCAGCGGCCTCGAGCGGGCGATCGAGTGCGCGGAAGGATCGTTCCGAGTATGCGACCAGCAGGTAGAGCACGTCCCGGTGCGCCCAGGCGGGGATGCGTCCGCCCCGCTGCCGCTCCACGGCCTCATGGGCTGCGCGGATCCGTGCGAAGGTGCTCTGTGCGCTCGCCACGTCGGCGAACGCGATGTGCTGGGCGTATCCCGCCGTCGAGAAGAGCCGCCCCAACGGGTCGCGCGGCAGGGCCCCGGTCACGAATAGCCAGTCGACGGCGCGGTTGAGCGCGAACTCCGCGGCGGCGCCCGCGAAGACGAGCAGCACCAGGTCGGAATCGCCCCAGATCCGCTGCACGATCGATCCGTGTCGGACGAACGGCTCCATGCACACCCCTGGCTTCGAAGCTACGGCTTTCGGCGAACGTGCGAAGGTCGTGCCGCGCGGACTTCCACGGCTGCCTCGAGAAATGGAGAGCCTCATGCGAGTACTCGGCCTGGCTCTCGTCATCCTGACGGGTTGCGCGCGCGTGAATCCCGCCGCAGAACGTCCTGATCCCGCCTCGTACGAGAGGGATTGCCAGACCCCTCCGGACAGCACCGGTGCGTGCGTGCTTCGCGACCAGCGCGGCTGACGCGGCGGAAGGTCGGCGGTTCCTGCGTCGACGCAGGTGAGCGTCACGGCCCACGCTGGCAGCCAGGAGGCGCCCTCGTCACCTGCCCCGCTGGATGCTGAGCGTTCACACCGCGTTCCGATGAGCCCCGGGGTTCCCGAACACGTCACCATCTGCGTCGACGAAGCGCGGCGAGTCTCGGCGCTGTGGCAACGGGCGGCGGAGGCCCGCGCCTGCTACGTGCTCGCCCACGGTGCGGGCGCCGGTATGACACACCCCTTCCTCGCCGCGGTCGCGAACGGGCTCGCCGAGCGCGGCGTCGCGACGTTGCGATATCAGTTTCCCTACCTGGAGCAGGGCTCCAAGCGGCCGGACTCGCCCGCGCTCGCCCACGCGGCGGTCCGCGCCGCGGCGGCGGAAGCGGTGCGCCTCGCACACGGGCTACCACTCTTCGCTGGCGGAAAGTCGTTTGGCGGCCGGATGACGTCGCAGGCACAGGCCGCCTCGGCGCTCCCGGAGGTGAGGGGGCTCGTCTTCCTGGGATTCCCCCTCCACCCGCCCCGCCGACCCTCCGAAGAGCGCGCTCAGCACCTGTTCGACGTGCATGTCCCCATGCTCTTCCTGCAAGGCACCCGTGACGAGCTCGCGGAGCTCCCGCTCATGCGCAAAGCCACTGCTGACCTCGGCGCGCGAGCGACGCTCGAGCTGGTTCCCGACGCGGATCACTCCTTCCACGTGCCCGCTCGCAGCGGACGAAAGGACGACCAGGTCCTAGAAGAGCTGCTGGACAGGATGGTCGCCTGGATGCTCGAGAGAAGAAACCCGGTCGATCTCACGGGCCGTCACCCGGAGGTCACCACCTCGGTGCCCGGATGAGGACACAGTACCATGTGCGTCACTCGCCGGAAGGCTGCTCGCGTGGGATGTCGACCGTCTCCTCGCTCTGACCGCGCACCTCTCGCCCAAGCAGGTCCCGCTGGCTTCGATTCGTGAGCTCGACGAGCCGTACCGGTTCGGCGGCGGGAGCGAGGCGACGTGCGCGCGGTGGCCCATGAGCCATCAACTCACGAACGATGGCCTAAACATTGAAACGGAGCGGGGTTCAATCGGAACAAGGCGAGGAATTTCCCTTGCGAAGCCAGCACCGGAGTTTTCATGTCAAATCGAGTTTCCGTAACCATCGCATCGCTCGCCCTCGTCGCCGGACTGGGCACTGCGGGAGGTTGTCGCACTGCGGCGAACACTGCTGCGGCTGGTGCGGCCGGTGCAGCCGCGATCGTGCTGAACGACCAGAACGCCGAAGCGGAAATCGCGGGCTCGCTGGCCGACGTGGACGGCCGGGCGAAGAGGGTGCTTCGAGACATGGGGCTGCTGATGGTCGACGCGGCGATGGAAGACAACGCCACCGAGTGGGAGTACGAGGCACGCAGCGGCGAGCGGGTGGTGCACATCAAATTGGAGCGCCGCTCGCCCACGGTAACCAAGCTGTCCGTATCCTCTCGCGTAGGTACCACGCTCAACTACGACGTGTCCCACGCACGGATGGTGGTAGAGCGCATCCGGCAGCTGCGCTGATAGGCGTCGCGGCGTCCGCGCCTTCTCCGCCCGCGTCGCAGAGGACAGGCAGCCGCCCATACCCCGGGTTCCGGTTCAGGGCGGCTGTCGACCCTCCAGCACAGCCGTAAGGCTGCACTCCACCGTTCGCCCGCCTCGCCAGGTCGCGCGCCGGGATCGATCCGCTGCCCGGCCCCGAAGTTCCGCCATTCGCCCTCCAGCAGCGGTCGGGAATGTACCATCGGCACCAGCTGAGAATCCGACACTCTGGACCATCCATTCCTCTGCGCAGCGACGATGGACGAACAATCGAGACCGCCCGACACACGAATCAAGATCAGACGTTGGTTACCCGGGGCGATCCTCGTGCGAACTGACGGCGGCGCTCTCCGATCTACCGAATGCAGGAGATCACCGTTGGCAACGTCGATCGGCTGGCGACGGGGGCGCTATCGTCAGGTCCACGTACGACCCTTCGCAAGCCGAGGTCGCGGTACGGCTGCTGTGGCTGACGCTAGCGGACATCGAGGCGGCGGAAGCGCTGCTCCTCCGTCTGTATCGGCAGCACCTGCCCGCGATCCGTGCGGCGGCCGCCGCCGCGCAATGAACCGGAGCGGTATCCGACTGCCTGCGCCCGCCCGTGAGCCACCGCTGTGCCGGAGGCCGCACATGGGGACCGGTCGGTGTCGCGGCGTCGCTTTCGCGGCCTCAATCACGGCGGGACGATGCGGAATCATGAGGGGGTGAAGGAACCCCGGGATGGGCAGGCGCGCCGCCTGACGCGCGAGCGCTGGCGGCTGCTGTACCGCCTCGAGCGCTGGCTGGAAGTGCCCATGATCGTGCTGGGCTTCGCCTGGCTGGTTCTGCTGGTGCTGGAGCTGACTGGTGGTCTGAATGGCCCCCTGGAGCGGCTCAGCCTGGCAATCTGGGGAGTCTTCGTGACAGACTTCGCGCTACGGCTGTTTCTCGCGCCGGAAAGGGGTGCTTACCTGAGGCGCAACTGGCTCACCGCCGTTGCGCTGGCGGTCCCCGCCTTTCGGGTGATTCGGATCGTGCGAGTCGCTCGGGTGATCCGCGCCGCGCGGGCGGCGCGCGGCGTGCGCCTGGTCAAGGTCGTCTCGTCGCTGAACCGCGGGATGCGGGCTCTCGGCAGAAGCATGGGACGCCGCGGGCTCGGGTACGTTCTCACCCTGACCGTGCTCGTCACCCTGGTCGGCGCGGCCGGGATGTACGCCTTCGAGCGCGAGCTGGCCGCGGAGCAGGGGCTTCGCGATTTCTGGAGCGCCCTCTGGTGGACGGCGATGATCATGACGTCGCTCGGGTCCGAGTATTGGCCGCGCACCCTCGAGGGCCGGCTGCTCGGATTCCTGCTCGCGGTCTATGCGATGGGGGTACTGGGGTACATCACGGCCGCGCTGGCTTCTTTTTTCGTCGGGCGGGACGTCGAGAGCAAGAGTGGCGAAGTCGTGCGAGACGACGCCTTGCAGCAACTTCGCCTGGAGATCGTCGCCCTGCGGGAGGAGGTCAGGACGCTCAGAAGGGGATCGGAGCCGTGATCCGGCTCCCCGGAGCTCAGTGCGACCGGGCCCTCCTGCCATTCAAACGGCGGTCAGGCCGACAGGGAATCAGTGCCGCCTCCGTACTGACGCGAGCGCTGCACGGCCGGCCGCGCGGCGTTCTGCACCGCCGCAACCCCGAGATTGAAGGCCGTATCCACCAGGGCCACGTGTGAAAACGCCTGTGGAAAGTTACCCACCTGCCGGGCGAGTCGCGGGTCGTACTCCTCTGCGAGGAGACCCACATCGTTGCGCAGCGCGAGGAGCCGCTCGAACAGCCTTCGGGCGTCGTCGTGTCGCCCGAGGAGCACCAGATTGTCGGCAAGCCAAAAGCTGCACGCCAGGAACGCCCCTTCACCTGGAGTGAGTCCATCATCCGTCGCGGCAGTATCGTACCTGAGAACCAGTCCATCCACGATCAGACGGCGCTCGATGTTCTCCACCGTGCCGCGCACGCGCGGATCGTCTGCGGGAAGAAAGCCTACCAGCGGGATGAGGAGAAGGCTCGCGTCCAGCTGGTTCGATCCGTACGACTGCACGAAGGAGCCTAGATCCGCGTTGTACGCCTTTCGACAGACATCGGCATGGACGCGGTCCCGTAAAGCGCGCCAGCGATCCAGCGGACCGGGAAGCGCGAACGTCTCCGCCCCCCTGATGGCGCGGTCGAGCGCGACCCAGACCATCACCTTCGAGTGGGTGAAGTGTTGCGGGCGCCCGCGCACCTCCCAGATCCCCTGGTCAGGACCCTCCCAGACTGTCTCAAGGTGTTCCAGCAACGCTCGCTGGAGCTGCCAGCCGTCGCCTGTAGGCTTCAGCCCGCCCTTACGGGCCTGGTGGAGCGCGTCCATCACCTCACCGTAGACATCGAGCTGCATCTGCCCATGCGCCGCATTGCCGATGCGCACAGGGGCTGACCCCTCATAGCCGGGGAGCCACGGCACCTCCCATTCGCGCAGGTGGTGCTCCCCTGCGAGGCCGTACATGATCTGTACCTGCGAGGGGCTGCCCGCAGCCGCGCGGAGCAGCCAATCACGCCACGCGGCCGCCTCCTCGTAGTAGCCGGCATCCATGAGCGTGAGAAGCGTCAGCGTCGCGTCGCGCAGCCAGCAGTAGCGGTAATCCCAATTCCGTGAGCCGCCGATCTGCTCGGGCAACGAGGTGGTCGGTGCCGCGACGATGCCGCCCGTCGGCCGATAGGTGAGCGCTTTGAGGGTGATCAGTGAGCGCCTGACCGGCTCGGCCCACTCGCCCTGGTACGTGCACCGGCCTGACCACTCGTGCCAGAATGCCTCGGTCTCGGCCAGCGAGGTAGTCGCGTCGATAGGGTGGGGGACGGGATGGTGCGACGGTACGTGCGTCAGCACGAAGGCAGCCGTCTCACCGGCACCAATCACGAAATCTCCCGCCGTGGTGAGGTCTTCGCCGTGGAGTGGAACCTCCGTCCGCAGCACCAACATGTCCGGCCCGGCGATCGCGCGGAGGGTGCCGTCCTCCAGGCGACTCACCCACGGGACGAGCGAGCCGTAATAGAAGCGGAACACGAGCTCAGTTCGGAGAGTCACCCGACCTCGGGTGCCCATTACGATGCGCACAACGTCGGAGGCGGAGCCGCGCGGAGGCATGAAGTCGATCAAGCGCACCGTGCCCGTGGAGGTGACGAACTCCGTCTCGAGCACCAGCGTCCCTTCGCGGTACTTGCGGCGGGTCTGCTGCACCGCCCCCTCGGGCGCGACCAGCCATCGACCGTTGCCGGGCGTGCCGAGCAAGGCAGCAAAACACGCCCCTGAGTCGAAACGTGGCCAGCAAAGCCAGTCGACGGAACCGTCACGGCCGACCAGTGCCGCCGTCTCGCAGTCGCCGACGAGCGCGTAGTCTTCGATACGGCCGGGCATTAAGAGGCTCCCATTCGCGCTAACCATTATCCCGGAAAGCCGGGTAGAGCGTCATCCCACCGTCAACGTAGAGCGTTGTGCCGACCACATAATCGGAGTCATCCGACGCAAGCCACACCGCGGCTTTGGCAATA
>JAHWJV010000349.1 GCA_019348265.1 Gemmatimonadota bacterium | reverse complement strand
CTTGAACACGAAGTACACCGCGCCCACCATGCACAGCCCTGCCCACAGGTAGTTGAGGCTCAAACCGCTGCGCATGTAGAACACGGCGAACGGAACGAACACCACGAGGGTGATCACCTCCTGCAGGATCTTGAGCTGGGGAAGGGTGAGCTGCGTGAACCCGATGCGGTTGGCCGGCACCTGCAGGAGGTATTCGAAGAGCGCGATCCCCCAGCTCACAGTGCCGCGACATACCAGGGGCGGTTCCCGAGGGTGCGGATCGGTGGGTGTGCGTGAGCCAGCGGGTGGGCGGCATACCGATTGCTCACCCCGGCCGGGTTTTGCAGCTGATCCCCGACCCGAGGCGAAGGTAAGCAATGCCCGCGATCAAGGAAGTTCTCGGCGTGGTCAAAGGCGCCGCGAAGGATTTTGGTGATGACAGCGGCACCAGCATGGCTGCTGCCGTATCCTACTACACGGTCTTCTCCCTGCCGCCGCTGCTCGGCCTGATCCTGCTGATCGCGAGCCTGATCATGAATCCGGAGACGATCCGCGGTCTCATCCAGGGGGAGTTCGCGTCGATGATCGGCGCGGATGCGTCGGAGGCGATCGGGACAATGCTGCAGAACGCGAAGCAGCCCGGCTCCGGAGGCCCGGTCGCGGCGATCCTCGGCGTGGTGGCGCTGCTCTTCGGTGCGGCTGGCGCGTTCAACGCGCTGCAGCAGGCGCTCAACCGAGCGTGGGAGGTGGCGCCGGACCCGAACGCGGGTGGGCTCAAGAACCTGATCACCAAGCGGATCTTCTCGTTCGGGATGGTGCTGGGGATCGTCTTCCTGCTCATGGTTTCACTCGCGGCGAGCGCCGCGCTGCATGCCTTCGGCGGGATGCTCGGAGGGTTCCTTCCCGGTGGCGCCGACACGGTGGTCGCCGAGATCCTCAACAACGTGATCTCGCTGGTGGTGTTCTCGCTGCTGTTCGCGGCGATGTTCAAGGTGATCCCCGACGCGAAGATCAGCTGGCGGGACGTGCGGGTAGGGGGATTCGCCACGGCTCTGCTGTTCGTCGTGGGCAAGTTCCTGATCGGCCTGTACCTGGGCCGGAGCGATCCGGGCAGCGCCTTCGGAGCGGCTGGCTCGCTGGCGATCATCCTGGTATGGATCTACTACTCGGCGATCATCGTGATCCTCGGTGCGGAGTTCACGCAGGCGTGGGCGACGACGTACGGCTCGGGAATCGAGCCGGAGCCCGGGGCGGTGCGCCTGGTGGACCGCAAGGAGCCGGTGACCGGAACCGCGGAAAAGAAGAAGGAGGGGGGGAAGCCGGGGAAGCGGTGACCTCTGCGCGGCCGAGCACCTGCCACCCGAAGTGGACAACGGAGTTACGGGCCTTCGGCCGCCCGATCGCCCCGGATTGTAGAAAAACGGCGTAGGTGCTGGCGAAAGCCGCGCGAACGTCGCATGCCCGGGACTGGCGTTAAGCTGGTACCGGGCTTGCCTTTGCACCTATCGCCTGGCAGGGGGGCAAGGGGAGAGTGAGCAGCTCCGCCACACGCCGTGAGGAGGTAGAATGTCCTTGAGGGAGTACTCGCTAGCGGGGCCGCGGCCGCCGGTGGACGCACACGGTGCTGCGCGACGCGGTTCGAGCGCCTGCGGCGATCAAGGCTGCGTTGGCCCGTTCACGAATCAGAACCATCGGCGTGGCGACGGCATCGTCTACGGCGACTGCATGGAGTGCGGCCGGCGCGTGCGGCTCGAGGCGAGCGCTCGCGGGTTCGAGTCGCTGGGCCAGGTGGTGGAAGCCATCATGCCCCCTCCGAACACAAGGTAGAAAACCGCTGGGTTTGCGGCTGTGCCGCCTCGGCCGCGCCCCGAGCACCGCCAGCATGGGGAGGGCGAGAGCGTAAGCCGGGGATCGTGATCTTCGGGGCTGCCCCGCGCGCCGTTCGCAGCTCGCATCATTGAATTGGTATGGACGCGGTGACCTGGTGCGTCAAAACGTGCGCGCCTCGGAGGGTGAGGGGGCCGCTGGGCGCGATGATGAAGTTGGAGGCCAGAGCCACGTCCGCGGCGCGGACGCCTTCCTGGGCCGCCCAGGCCACCCCCGGTCGGCCGGTGCCCGTGGTGATGCGCCCGGCGTAGCGGAGCTGAAACTCTGGGAATCTGGCGGCGAGCCCCCAGGTGGGCACCCACTCCATCCAGCTCTCCTCCTGCTCTCGCCCCCTCTCGCCCACGTAGTCGTACTGGTCGAGCTGGTAGCCGATGGAGCGGACCTGGAGTCCGAGCTGGAATCCCCACCGCTCCACCTGGCGACCCACGCCGGTCCGGAGGGCGAAGTTGGTGAAGGCGAAGTCATTCTCGATCGTCTTCTCCCCGGGCTCGATCCGTCCGCCGGTGCGGGTGATGCGCGCGGTGTCGGCGTCTGCCCAGGTGTTGCTCCAGATCGGCTCGTAGATCGCGTCGATGGCGACCGTGGCGGGCCCATCGGTGCGGGAGATCCCGACGCCGAGGTTGTACGCCCACGAGTGCCCGGGGTCGCGCGGGATGTTCATGATCTCGTAGTTCGGGATCTTGGGGTGATTTTTGTAGTTGCCGGTGATGATCCCGCCGACCTTCCAACCCCGCTCGCCAAGTGGCCGGCGATGGCCGAGATGCGCACCCCAGGTATCGGTGTGGTCGCGGTTGTGCTCCACGCGCGTGCGCACCTCCTGCCTGCGCGCGACCGGATCCCATCGAACGTCCCGATAGGTGGCGTCGTGACTCACGTCGAAACGGTTGTGCAGCAGGAGGAGCTCGACGCTGCGGTCCCCTCCCATCTCCCTCAGCATCCCGAGCCGGAGGTCGAGCTGGTGGCCCTCCTGGTCGATTCGCTGGCTGCCGGCGTAGAGAAGGTCCACCCCGTCGACCATGTTCAGCCCCGCGTAGGCGAGCCCGGCGGCGAGCGCCGTTCGTCCATCGGAGAGGCGGGTCCCGAGCTGGGCGGAAGCGTAGAGGTTGCGCGCGGACTCGTCACGAAGTGTCCGGGGCTGTCCCCACGTGTCGAAGACCACCCGGTTTTCGAAGCGCTCTCCGGCCTGTACCTGCTGCAGCGCCGCGGATGCACCGCCGAACCATCGCCGCCCGGCGAACAGCCCCCCCACGGGGAGCGTCTGCGCCCCTCCATTCCCGTTGGAGATGGTGTAGACGGCCGGAGCACCGAAGAGCAGCGTCCGCTCGAGACGCACTCCCTTGGCGGGGTTGACGAAGGGGTCGAGAAGCGTGTCTGCCAGCGCGATCGACACGCTCCCCATCCCGAGGTTTTGCGACGGGGAGATCAGGAACTGGTCGCCCGCCGCTACGGGTACGGTCCTGACGGGGATGAGCTGCGCCGCGGCAGCGTGAGGAAGCGCGCTCAGCGCCAGGAGGACGGGCAGGGCGCGGCGCGCGAACGAAGGCGTGGGCATGATGGATGAAGTCGCAGGGTCCGGGGAGGCGCCTCCACCCGCGGAGGCCGCTCTACACCTGAGAACGCGCCATATCGACCTCGTGTGACACGACGCGCACCTCCTTACGATCGCCCATGCCGGGTACGCATGAAAAAGGAGCGGCGGCGCCCAGCGCCCCCGCTCCTTCGTACCGCTCGCGGTCACGGTGACCGTGACCACCTGCTCAGTGGCTCGCGTAGACCCGCGTTTTCCCGTTCTGCCCGACGAGTATGACGTCGTAGCGATCCTTCCGTGGCCCCTCCATCCCCGGGGAGCCCATCGGCATACCTGGCACCGCAAGGCCCACCGCCTTCGGCTTCTCCTTGATCAGCCGCTTGATGTCAGCCGCCGGTACGTGGCCCTCGACGGCGTACCCGGCCACCAGGCCCGTGTGGCAGGAGGCCAGCCGTTCAGGGATTCCATACCGCTGTTTGATCGGCGCCACGTCCGGAACGTCGCGCGCGGTCACCGCGAAGCCGGAGGCCTCGAGATGGTCCAGCCAGGCGGTGCAGCAGCCGCACGTCGGGCTCTTGTACACCAGAATCTTCGTCGGTGCCGGGGCCGCGTCGAGCAGCCGGGCGCCGCCGCCCGCCACCATCGCCGTCGGGCTGAGCACCACGACGCCGGTCACGGCCCCCAGCATGCAGGCGACGGCACCGCCATGGTCACACCGACCTCAGCGCCTCGGTGGGGGCCAGCCGGGCCGCCCTCACCGCGGGGTAGAGACGGCGATTTCTGGACGATCGGAGCGGCTGAGCCGCCTCGATCGTCCACAAATG
>JAHWJV010000348.1 GCA_019348265.1 Gemmatimonadota bacterium | reverse complement strand
GCCCTGCTGGCGGCGGCGTTCCTCGGGGAGCGGCTGGGACTTTTGGGCTGGGTCGGCACGGCCGTCAGCTTCTGCGGCGTCGCCCTGATCTCGCTGGGTGAGGGCGGAACCCTGGGCATCGACCCTGGGGCCCTGCCGATCCTGCTGGACGAAGGGATGATCTCGCCGGTGGACATCGTTGAAGCCATCCGTCTGGACCTGGCGGACGGCGTGGTGATGAAGCCCGCGCGCTCGGCGGGGCTGATGCCGTCCAAGAGGCAGTGGGAGATCGCTCAGGACGCGGGCATGATGATCCTGGGGAGCGGGCTCACGGATCCGGACATGTCGCTGGCGGCGACGCTGGCACTTTTCGGCGCGTTCAAGTACACGCTTCCCGCTGCGCTGAATGGGCCGCAGTTCGTGGACGCCACGGTGCTGAAGACCCCGCTAAACCCGGGTCCGGACGCCACGCTGGCGGTGCCCACGGGGCCCGGGCTCGGAATCGAAGTCGACGAAGCGAAGCTGCGCGCGCTCGCGGCCCCTGCCTGAGCGGCGCCCGATCCCTTTACACCCTGCAGGCGATTCCATGCTCCATTCTCTCGCTCTGATCGCCGGATTGGCCGGCGCCATGGCTCCGCCGGCGCCGGCAGATACAGTGGAGATCGCGATCAATGCGGTCACCGGGCTGCAATTCGACCGGGTCCGGTTCCAGGTGCCCGCCGGCGCGCCGGTCCGGCTCGTCTTCCGGAACACGGATCCGCAGGACGACATGCCCCACAACCTGGTGATCACCCGCCCCGGCGCGCGGACTCAGGTGGCGCAGGCCGGAATGGCCACCCCGCGGGAGCAGCACCACGTCCCGAAGGTCCCCGAGGTCCTTTTCGCCACGCCCCTTCTCGGGCAGGGCGAGCGCTTCGTCCTCACCTTCACCGCGCCCACAGCCCCGGGCGCCTTCCCATACGTCTGCACCTTTCCGGGCCACGGCTTCGTGATGTACGGCGTCATGTACGTCGCGATGGAGATGCCGGCTCTGGCCCAGGACGAGAACGTCCCGCCGACCCGGCGTGTCGCGGTGGCGGGCCCCGCGGGTCCCCCGGCGTGGACGACCTCGCGCAAAAACCCCGGGACTTCCTTCGGCACCACCTTCCCGGCGGTCTCGCGCACCTTTCTGCCCGGAAGCGGCCCGGCATCCATCGCGGTGGGCTTCGAGGACGGCGAGTCGTACGGCTTCGACGCGGGCGACTCGTACCTGCGGTACGCCTGGACGGGCGGTTTCGTGGACAACGTGAAGCACTGGGGAGGCAACGGGAACGCCTACGCGGACGTTCTCGGTCAGGTCTACTACCGCAGCGAGATCGGCTTTCCGCTGCGCGTGGGCACGCGGCAGGAGAGCGACTCGGTGAAGTTCCGCGGCTATCGCCTGGTGGAAGGTGGACTGCCGGAGTTCCACTACGCGGTGGACGGAGCGGACGTACGCGAGCGGGTGGCCCGGCGGACTGGCGGGCCGGGGCTGGTGCGCACCTTCGTCATCCAGACGGCCGAGCCGATACGCTTCCTCACAGAGCCCGACGCTGGGGTGAAGTTCGAGGCCTCCGCCGGCCGGTGGAACGGGAGCGTGCTCGAGCTGACACCCGCCCAGGCTCGCCAGTTCACGCTCACCATGGTCCCCACCGCCGCCGGAGGCGCACGATGAGGCTCGGGACACCGATGCTGCTCCTGGCCCTCCTGAGCGCGACGGGCGCGCAGGCCCAGGAGTTCCGCCGCGCTGAGATCCGCAAGATCCCGGAGAGCTACCCCTATCGTGTGGAGCGCATCGAAACTCCGCCCGGGCTCGTTACCGAGACGGGGGGCATCGCGTTCCTTCCCGACGGGCGGGTCGTGGGGGTGTTCCACCACGGCGAGCTGATGATCTACGATCCGAAGGCGAAAACCTGGTCGGTCTTCGCCACCGGACTCCACGACCCGCTGGGTGTCGTGGCCATCAGCGACCGCGAGATGATCGTGGGGCAGCGCCCGGAGATCACTCGCATCAAAGACACCGACGGTGATGGGAAGGCCGATGTCTTCGAGACGGTCTCCGACCAATTCGGGATGTCCGGCAACTATTCGGAGTTCACCCACGGCCCCATCATGGACGCCGCGGGGAACCTCTATTTCTCACTGAACACCGCCTCCAACAACGGTCCCGTCCGCCCCATCATACGGGGAGACTACAGCCCGAGAGGTCGGATCGGGCGCATGTTCTCCGCGGTCCCGTACCGCGGCTGGATCATGAAGGTCACCCCGGACGGCAAGACGATCCCCTGGGCGAGCGGCTTCCGCTCGCCGAACGGGATGACCCTGGACCGCGAGGGTAACCTCTTCGTCACCGACAACCAGGGCGACTGGCTCGGCACCAGCAAGCTCTTTCAGGTCCAACCCGGGAAGTGGCACGGACACCTGCCCAGCCTGGTCTGGGAGCCGGGGATCCGTGAGAACCCCTTCACGATCCCGGTGCCGGTGCTGGACCGTATGCGCGTCAAGGAGATCGTGCAGTTCCCGAACTCGATCCTCGCGAACTCGCCGAGCCAGCCGCTGATCGACTACACCGGCGGGAAGTTCGGACCGTTCCAGGGGCAGATGTTCGTCGGCGAAATGAACAAGGGGCTGCTGATGCGGGTGATGCTGGAGGAGGTGAACCACCAGCTCCAGGGTGCGGTCGTCCCCTTCCTTTACGGGGATCCCTATCGCGCCGGGACCAACCGTCTCGCCTTCGCGCCGGACGGCAGCCTCTGGGTGGGCCACACCGACCACGGCTGGGCGGGGGACAAGGGGATCAGCCGCGTCGTCTGGACGGGCGAGATGCCGATGGACATCTACAACATGACGCTCACCCCGACCGGCTTCGACCTCGTCTTCACCAAGCCGGTGGACCGCGCCGTGGCGCAGGATCCGGCGACGTACAAGCTGTCGAGCTACTTCTACGAATACAGCATCAACTACGGCTCCCCACAGATGGACAAGAAGACGGTGCCGGTCACCGGCGCTCAGGTCTCCGCTGACGGGAGGCGGGTCTCGCTCACCGTCGCCGAGCTGAAGCCGGGCTACGTCCACCAGGTGGACCTCCCCGCGGTCCGCGCGGCCGACGGCACCGAGCTGGTGAACTCCACCATTTACTACACGCTCAACCAGCTGCGCCAGGGTGGTCCCGCGGAGCCGGCATTCACGGCTGCGGCGAACCGCTGATGCGGACGGCGCGGGCACGGTTACTCACGTCTCTCAGCATGGAGAAACGATACATGCGCACTCGCAGCACACTCGCGATCGGGCTGGCAACCGGCGCCGCGCTGGCACTGGGAGCGCGCGAGCTTCCCGCGTTCTACGGGGAGCTGATCGGCACGACGGTAGTCAAGGCCAGCCAGCTCAGGCCGATGTCGGCCCGCGGCGAGACGGTGCAGACGTACCTGGAAGCACCCACCTCGACGCTCCTGAACCTCGGCCTCCGCGCGACCACGCTGGACCCGGGCGCGGCTCCCAACGGGCGCCCGAACTCGCGCGCCAGCGAGGGGCTCATCCTCGTCAAGGAAGGCACGCTCGAGGTCAAGCTCGACGACAAGGGCGCGCGGGTGGAGCAGCTCGGCCCCGGCTCGGCCATCTTCATGGCGCCCAACCAGTGGCACGCCCTCCGCAACGCCACCGCCCAGCCGGTGACGTTTTATGAATTCGACTGGATCTCCCCCGGGATGAATGGTGAGCCGGACTACCCTGAGGCCGTGGTCAACCGGCGACGGCTGCCGCAGCCGTAGCTGCAGTTTCAGTCGTCAGTCGACCGCAGCCACCATCCAGAGCACGCCGACGCAGATGCTGGCCAGCGACGCGATGAGCCGCAGCCCCTTCCCGAGGGCCGGCGACCGCATCCCCGCACGGTGGAAGAGGAGCCCGGCGACCAGAGCGTAGAGGCCCATCGACACGACGGTTCCGAGACCGAACGCCAGCAGGTAGCCACCCGCGAGCCACGGCGAGGAGATGAAAGCGACCGGAAGCAGGGTGACGACACCGGCGGTTCCCGCCAGCCCGTGCGCGGCGCCGACCCAGGCACTCCCCTGGCGAGGCCCGTGCGGGTGTGAATGGCCCTGCGCGGGGCGATCGGTGACCGACGAGGGCCGGTGCACCAGACCGGAGAGAGTCCACACGCCGATCGCGAGGAGCATCGCCCCCACCGCCAGCTCGAGCGCGCTTACCAGGCTCGCGGACAGCTCGA
>JAHWJV010000347.1 GCA_019348265.1 Gemmatimonadota bacterium | reverse complement strand
CCTGCGAAACCAACGGCGCCGTGACCTACCCGACCGAAGATCTCACCGTGGACCTGCTGGCTATCGCCGCGCACCGCGACGACGTGGAGCTGCTCTGCGGCGGGACGCTCGCCAAGGCCGTGGCGCAGGGGTACCGGACGGGGATCCTGGACCTCACCCGCGGCGAGATGGGCACCGATGGAAGCGCCGACCTGCGCGGCGAGGAGGCGAGCGCCGCCGCGGAGATCCTCGGGGTTACCGCGCGCCGCAACGCCGGCTTCCCGGATGCGGGGCTGGAGATCACGCCGGAGACCCGGGCGCACGTCGCCGCGTTCATCCGCGCCTTTCGCCCCAGGGTGGTGATCCTCCCCTACCTGGAGGGACGCCATCCCGACCACAGAGTTGCATCGCAGCTCGGCTACGACGCGTGCTTCATGTCCGGGCTGAGCAAGCTCCCGATCCCCGGCGAGGCTCACCGGCCGACCAAGATCCTGTACGCCCTCGCTTACCGTGAGAACGCGGTGAAGCCCACCTTCGTCGTCGACATCACCGCGCAGATGGAGACGAAGATGAGGGCGATCGCGAGCTATGACTCTCAGTTCAGCGGCAAGACGTGGGGTGGCGAGGTCTTTCCAGGTGGGGATCGTCCACTGTACGACCAGGTGCGCATGCATGCGGCACGCTACGGCGCGCTCATCCGCAGCGAGTATGGCGAGCCCTTCTATACTGCGGAGACGATGGCGGTGGAGGACGTGGTGGCGCTCGAGGTGAGAAGCATTTAGGGCCTTCAGTCTCCAGTCGCAGTCGTCGGTCGGTTGGAAGCGCTGGCCGCACCACACGAGGCGAAAGGCTGACGACTCACGACTTTCTCATTTCGCCACCTCCACCTCGATCACGAGCCGTTTCCAGCTGGGGATGTCGTTGCCGCCGATCTTGACCGCGACTGCGGATGCGGCGCCGCCTCCCAGCAGCCAGGGTGCGAGCCAGGAGTTGATCTCGGGTGGGAGATGCCCGATGGGGTCGCCTCCACGGAGGTGGACCCATACGGCAGGCTCTTCGTCGCCGGGGGGATCGGGGATGAGGACGAGCTCGTCGCCGACGGCGAGCTCCGCCAGGTGCCCAGCACGCTCGCCGAAGACGGTGCCGTGGACGGTGGTCCGGAAGCTGTCCGGCCGGCCGTGCGAGAGCGAAGAGGTCATGCGTGGATCGCTGGCGACGGAAGTGTGGAGCGCTCTTCAGGGCAATTTAGTCGGGTGAGCGCGCCGGCTCAACCGCCTCACGGCGCCCTCGTCGGCCCCGCGGACGAAACCCGGCCGCGCTTGTAGTTTACTAGAGAGATCTCGTACAGGAGCAATAGCATCAATGGAACCGATCTATCTCGATTACGCCGCGACCACGCCGGTGCGCAGGGAAGTGCGCGAGGCGATGGCGCGTATCGATGCCGACCGCTTCGGGAATCCGTCGAGCGTGCACCGCTGGGGCCGGGAGGGGCGTGCGGCCCTCGAGGACGCTCGTGCACGTCTGGCGAAGCTCCTGGGTGCCTCTCCCGTCGAAATCATCTTCACGCGCGGCGGCACCGAGGCCGACAACCTTGCGATCCTGGGGCGAGCGCGGGCGTCGCGCCACCAGTCCGTGGTCTGCTCTGCCATCGAGCACCGGGCGGTGCTGGCCAGCGCGCGGGCCGCGGAGGCGGAGGGTCACCCGCTCCACATCCTTCCGGTCGATGACGACGGCGTGGTGGAAGTCGCGGCGCTGGATGCCTTTCTGGACCCAAAGCCGGCTGTCGTGTCGGTGATGTGGGTGAACAACGAAGTGGGCACCGTGCAGCCCGTCCCGGAGCTCGCCGATCGCTGCAGAGCGGCCGGCGTGGTCTTCCACACCGATGCGATCCAGGCGTTCGGAAAATTCCCCGTCCGCGTGGACGAGGTTCCGGTCGACCTGCTCTCGATCAGCGCGCACAAGATCGGCGGTCCAAAGGGAGTCGGCGCGCTCTTCGTGCGCAGGGGCGTCGAGCTTTCGCCGCTGATCTACGGCGGCAGCCACGAGCATGGTATGCGCGCCGGAACCGAGGACGTCGCCGGTGCGGTGGGCTTCGCGCTCGCCGCGGAGCTCTGGCTCCGTGATCAGGCCGACCAGACGCGCCGCCTCGGCGAGCTGCGCGACCGTCTGGAAGCCGGCCTCCTCGCCCGGATCCCCGACCTGGTCGTGAATGGCGCGGGTGCCACTCGCGCGTCCAACATCCTCAGCATCTCCCTGCCGGGCGTGAACAGCGAGACGCTGCTCGTCACGCTGGACCTGGAGGGACTGGCGGTCTCGTCCGGCTCCGCCTGCTCCAGCGGAGCGGTGACGCCGTCCCACGTGCTCACCGAGATGGGGATCCCGGATGAGGTCGCGGGTCCGTCGGTCCGCCTCTCTCTCGGACGCGAGACCACGACCGAGGAGATCGATCGCGTGCTCAACACCCTCCCGCCGCTCGTCGAGCGGATGCGTGCGCTCGCCTCGATCGAGGCGGACTGACGCGGTAGTGGAGATGGAAAAGCGCACGGTACTGGTCGCGATGTCCGGCGGCGTCGACTCTTCGGTCGCCGCCGCTCTGCTCGTCGAGCAGGGGCACCGCGTGATCGGCGCGACCATGAAGACCTTCTGTTACTCCGAAACGGACGGCCGATCGCAGACCTGCTGTGGCCTCGAGGGCATCATGGATGCCCGTAGGGTAGCGGACCGGGTCGGCGTGCCGCATTACGTCTTCGACGTGGAGAAGGACTTCACCCGGGACGTGATCGACGACTTCGTCGCGGAGTACGCCAACGGCCGGACGCCGAACCCGTGCGTGCGCTGCAACGGCAACACGAAGTTTCGTGACCTGCTGAAGCGCGGCGCAATGCTCGGATGCGACGCGATCGCGACGGGGCACTACGCGCGGATGGGGCGCAACGAGCAGGGCGAGCCCTTGCTGATGCGCGGTGTCGACCACGACAAGGACCAGGCGTACTTCCTCTGGAGCCTGCCAGCCGAGCTGCTCCCCCAGCTGATGTTCCCTCTCGGCGAGCTCACCAAGCCGGAGGTTCGCGAGCGGGCCCGGGCGCTCGGCCTGGCCACCGCGGACAAGCCGGAGAGCCAGGAGATCTGCTTCGTCCCCACGGGAAACTACGTGGACGTTCTCGAGAAGCGTCTCACGGCCGAGCACCCGGCGCTCGCGCCCGGGAAGCTCGTCACCGCCAGCGGTGATGTGGTCGGAGAACACGCCGGCTACGCGCGTTACACGGTAGGCCAGCGGAAGGGGCTCGGCGGTGGCCATGGACAGCGCCTGTACGTGCTGGGCGCCCGTCCTTCGCGCCGAGAGGTCGTGGTGGGAACGCGCGAAGAGCTTCACCGCGCCGACATCGAAATCGGAGAGATCAACTGGCTCGGCGCGCCCCCGGCAGCAGGCGACCTCGTCCAGATCCAGATCCGCCACCGCGCCGCCCCCGCCGACGCCACCGTGGTCCGCCTGGACTCCGATCGCCTGGATCTCACCTTCCACCGCCCACAGCGCGCCGTCGCGCCCGGCCAGTCCGCCGTGATCTTCCGGGACCAGGTGGTCCTCGGTGGCGGACGAATAGGGAACAGGGAATAGGGAACAGGGAACAGCGGGAAACAACGCTCAGGGGCCGCCATCATGCTCAATGGCGGCCCCTGCTCCGTCCTGCAGGCTGTTCCCTGTTATTCCCTGTTCCCTATCAATCGAGCTCGTGCGCGTCGGCAAGCAGGTCGCGGAGCCGGTCGTCGGTCATGTCGGCGACGACTTCCTCGGCCCGAGCTTCGTCGCCTTCGAAGTGGACGTAGCGAGCGCGCCGGTCCTGCTCGGATAGGCAGTTGAAGATGATCTTGGGACGATCCGGCAAGCCGAACCTCCCGCCGGAAAGGTAGGTCTCCCAGGTCAGCAGGTCTCGATCGGTGAAGACACGGGACATCTTGCTCTGCGCTGTGGGTCGAATGCGGAGGTGAGTCTTCAGTCTTCCGTCTTCAGTCGCAGCGGTCGGTGACTGACGACTGGCGACTGACGACTTCTGTTCTCAATACTTCAACTCCGCGGCTTTCGCGAACTCGCGCATCAACTCTTCCTCTTCGGTCGAGAGATGGTCGGGCACGGTGATCTTCACCTGCACATACTGGTCCCCGCGCCGGCCGCCCTTCTCGACCCCCTGCCCTTTGATGCGGAAGCGCGTGCCGGACTGGGTGCCCGCGGGCACCTTGAGTACC
>JAHWJV010000346.1 GCA_019348265.1 Gemmatimonadota bacterium | reverse complement strand
AAGGGATCGGCGGGCGACCGGACGCGGCCGTTGCGGTACAGCGTCGTCGTCACCGGCCGAGCCTAGAGAGTTGCGTCTGGGGCTCGGCCCCAGGCGCGCGCACGCGGATCCAGACGCAAGGCGGCGGGATGCGCACCTCGCAGGAGGATCGCCCGTAATGACGCGTTGCAACAGGACGATCGGCGCCTACGGTGGGTCGATGACGACCTTCGTGCCCGCCCCGCTGGTGACCCCCGCGACCGTGCACGACGTCCTGCGGCAGAGCCTGCTCGTGGACGGCTTCGACCTGGTGCTGGACCTCGAGCGCAGCCGCGGCAGCCGGCTGGTCGACGCGCGCGACGGGACGTCGTACCTCGACCTGTTCACCTTCTTCGCGAGCAGCGCGCTCGGCATGAACCACCCCGCGCTGGTGGGGGACCCGGAGTTCCGCGAGGACCTGCTGGCGGCCGCCATGAACAAGCCGAGCAACTCCGACGTCTACACCGAGGCCATGGCCCGCTTCGTCGCGACCTTCGCGCGGGTGCTCGGTGACCCGGGCCTGCCCCACCTGTTCTTCGTGGAGGGCGGCGCGCTCGCGGTCGAGAACGCGCTGAAGGTCGCCTTCGACTGGAAGTCGCGCTGGAACGAGGCGCACGGACGCTCCCCCGCGCTGGGCACGAAGGTGCTGCACCTGCGCCGGGCGTTCCACGGCCGCAGCGGCTACACACTCTCGCTCACCAACACCGAGCCGGTGAAGACCGCGTTGTTCCCGACTTTCGACTGGCCGCGCATCGACGTCCCCGCGATCCGGTTCCCTCTGCCCGCGCACCTCGACGAGGTGCGCAGCGCCGAGGCGACAGCGCTCGAGCAGGCCCGCGCCGCGTTCGCCGCGCACCCGCACGACATCGCCTGCTTCGTCGCCGAGCCGATCCAGGGCGAGGGCGGGGTGCAGCCGGTGCCGGCGCAGTTCCTCCGCTCGCTGCGGCTCCTCTGTGACGAGGCGGACGCGGCGCTGATCTTCGACGAGATCCAGGTCGGGCTCGGCCGCACCGGCACCTTCTGGGCGCACGAGGCGACGGGCGTCACGCCCGATCTCCTCACCGTGGCCAAGCCGCTCGCCGGCGGCCTGCCGATGGCCGCCGTGCTCCTCACCGAGCGGATCGCGCAGGCGATCCAGCCCGGGGACCACGCCACGACCTTCGGCGGGGGTCCGCTGGTCGCCACCGCGGCGCTCGCCGTTTGCCGGAAGATCGGCGAGCCGGCATTCCTGGCCGAGGTGCAGCGGAAGGGCGAGCTGCTCGGCGAGCGACTCGGCGCGATCGCGCTGAGCAGCGACAAGGTGACCGCGATACGCGGCGCGGGGATGATCTGGGGCGTGGAGATCACCGGCGCCGCCAGCGAGGTGATCGGCCGCTCCATGGAGGCCGGGCTGCTGGTGATCTCGGCCGGCCCCAACGTCGTTCGGATCGTCCCGCCGCTCACCGTGAGCGACGAAGAGCTTCTGGAGGGCCTCGCCATCCTGGAGGCGGTTCTTTGAACCGGCCCTCCCAGAGGGACCTGGTCCGGATCTCACCGCGCCCGCAGCTCGACGCCGCCACGGGTGGCGAGTCGGTGCGGAAGATCGGACCCGCGGTGAGCGTTCGACCCGCCAGGCTGGGAGACATGCGGCACGTCGAGGCGCTGATCAACCGCTTCGCCCGCAACAACCTGATGCTCCCGAAGACGGCCGAGCAGCTCTCGCGCAACTTCCGCGAGTTCGTCGTCGCGGTCGACGCGGACGAGGCAGTGGTCGGGTGCGTGGCTCTGCGCGTCTACAACGAGACGCTCGCCGAGGTCGGCTCCCTCGCCGTCGACGATGCCGCGCACGGCCAGGGCGTCGGCCGCAAGCTGGTCGAGCGCCTCCTGGAGGAAGCGCGGTCACTCGGACTCAAGACCGTTTTCGCCCTGACGCTCCAGGAGCTCTTCTTCCACCGCCTCGGCTTCCGTACGGTCCAGAAGGAGATGTTCCCCCTGAAGGTCTGGGCCGACTGCCGTATGTGCCCGAAGCTGCACGCCTGCGACGAAGTCGCGGTGGCGATAGAGGTGTGAGTCTGAAGACCGAAGACTGAAGACTGAAGACTTTGTATCCTGATACCCTAGCAGTAACTGACATGCCCAACAACAACGTCGTGCTCGCGTACTCCGGCGGACTGGACACCTCGATCATCGTGCCCTGGCTGAAGGAGAAGTACGGGGTGGAGGTCGTCTGTGTCGCGGCGGACGTCGGCCAGGGGGACGAGCTCGACGGGCTCGTCGCCAAGGCGCTCGCGTCCGGGGCGAAGGAGTGCTACGTGGAGGACATGCGCGAGGAGTTCCTGACGGGGTTCGTGTGGCCGACGCTTCGCGCGGGTGCCATCTACAACCGGAAGTACCTGCTCGGCACCTCCATGGCGCGGCCGATCATCGCACGGCGGCAGGTCGAGGTCGCGAAGCAGGTCGGCTCGGAGCTGCTCGCGCACGGCTGCACGGGCAAGGGGAACGACCAGGTCCGCTTCGAGCTGACCTACGCGGCGCTCGCGCCGGAGATGAAGGTGATCGCCCCCTGGCGCGAGTGGGACATCCGCTCGCGTGAGGACGCGATCGAGTACGCCGCCAAGCACGACATCAAGGTCACCGCGACCAAGGAGAAGATCTTCTCCCGCGATCGGAATCTGTGGCACATCTCGCACGAGGGCGGTCCGCTCGAGGATCCGAACTGGGAGCCGACGGAGGACCTCTTCCTGCTGACGCGCTCGCCGGAGGACGCGCCGAATCAGGCCGAGTACGTGACCATCACCTTCGAGGCCGGCTACCCCGTCGCGCTCGACGGCGAGCCGCTCGGGCCGGTCGCGCTGCTGGAGCGGCTCAACGAGATCGGCGGCCAGCACGGCGTGGGTCGCATCGATCTGGTCGAGGACCGGCTGGTGGGCATGAAGTCGCGCGGGGTGTACGAGACGCCCGGCGGCACGCTCCTGTACGCCGCGCACTCCGAGCTCGAGCAGCTGGTGCTCGACCGCCGTACGCTCGCGCTCAAGGACCTGATCGCCCCGCGCTACGCCGACCTGGTGTACGAGGGTCGCTGGTGGACGCTGGAGCGCGAGTCCATGGACGCGCTGATCGACAAGACGCAGCAGCGCGTCACCGGCGACGTCCGGCTCAAGCTGTACAAGGGGAGCCTCACGGTCGCGGGCCGGACCTCTCCGTACTCGATCTACGACGAGCGCTTCGTCACCTTCGGCGAGGACGACGTTTACGACCAGGCTGATGCCGGCGGCTTCATCCGCCTTTACGGTCTGCCGCTGCGCGTTGCCGCGCTGCGCGACAGGGAAGCGGGGATTGCCTCGGGTGTAGCGGCTGATTGAACATCCGAGTGGGAAAGCACTCTTCAGAGCGGATGACTGCAAACTCACCGCAACGTCTGTGGGGCGGCCGGTTCAGCGCCGAGCCCTCGGCGGAGATGGACCGGCTGAACCGATCGCTCCCCGTGGACCTGCGTCTCTGGCGGGAGGACATCGCCGGGAGCCAGGCGTGGGCCACGGCGCTGGGGAAGGCGGCGGTGATCTCCGCCGATGAAGCCCGGCAGCTGCGCGCGGGACTCGACGCGGTGGCGGAGCGCCTCGGCGGATGGTCCGTCGCGGAGTGGGCGGGCGCCTCCGACGAGGACATCCATTCGCTGGTGGAGCGGCTGCTGCGTGAGGAGGTGGGCGCGGTCGCCGGCAAGCTGCACACCGGGCGCTCCCGCAACGACCAGGTCGCGACGGACACGCGGCTCTGGGCGCTCGGCGCCGTCACCCGGCTGGAGTCGCTGCTCGTAGCGCTGCAGAGGGCGCTGGTGGAGCAGGCGGAGCGGCACCTGTACACGTGCATGCCCTCCTACACGCACCTCCAGCGCGCGCAGCCCGTATCCGCCGCGCACTGGCTCCTGGCCCACGGGTGGGCGCTCTCCCGCGACCGTGAGCGGCTGGCCGACGCGCGGCGCCGGGTGTCCGTGCTCCCGCTCGGCTCCGGGGCCATCGCCGGCTGCCCATTCCCCGTGGACCGCGAGCTCCTGCGGGAGCTGCTCGGCTTCGAGCGGATCTCGCGCAACAGCATCGACGCGGTCGGCGACCGCGACTGGATCGCGGAGCTGCTCTTCATCGCCGCCAGCATCGGCGTGCACCTCTCCCGGCTCGCCGAGGACCTGATCCTCTTCACCTCGGCGGAGTTCGCCTTCGTCCGCATGTCCGACC
>JAHWJV010000345.1 GCA_019348265.1 Gemmatimonadota bacterium | reverse complement strand
CGCCGAGGACGCCGACGGGGCCTTCCTGCGCGTGAAGGGGGCGCGCGACCTCACGCGCCGCGAGCTCGCGGTGCTGCGCGAGCTGGTGCCCTGGCGCGACGCGGTGGCGCGCGAGATGGACCGCTCCTCCTTCCGCGTGGTGTCGAACGACGTGCTGCTCGAGATCGCGCGCCAGGCGCCCACGACGCGCGACGCGCTCGCGGCGATCGACGGAGCGTTCTCCGTCGAGGCAGTCCAGGAGGCGCTCGACGGAAGCGCCGTCGAGTGGATGGAGAAGGTCAGCGCTCAGGAGTACGCGGGCAGTCAGTGACCATACGCTGTCTCGTCAGTGGAAACGTGAGCCGCTTCCTCTCCTGGTTGAGATTGACGTAGTCGATCTCCGCCGAGGCTCCGATCTGATCGCGGATGCTGCGAGCCATGTCGAGGCTGTTCTCCTCCCTCGGCACGGTCAACGTGAGGGTGCGGGTGGTAGGCTCTGCTTCGTCCGTTCCTCCCCAGGGCATGAAGGCGTGGGTGAGCAGAAAGACGGTGACGGCGTACAGCAGTACGAACGGACTGATGAACAGCCCGATGTAGAGGTGGAGATCGCGGGTCCATCGATATAAACGTTGCTTAGCCAGGAGAGGGGTCCGTCGTCGGGGATAATGGAGGCGGCTGCCGGGGCTCGCGTCCTCCGGAGGCACGGTCCGCGTCCGGCGGAGGGGGGGAAGTCGCCATGAGGACAGCGGTCACGAGAAGGACGAGCACTCCGGTGGCGAGCTCGAGCGCCGCGGAGCGCCGAAGCGGATCCGCGGGCGCACCGGCCTCGAGAGCCGGCTTCAGTCGAAGCCAATTGTAGGCGCCGGCGGCGACCACACCCAGAAGCAGCGCCAGCTTCACCAGCAGTGTCTGGCCGTAGGGACTCTGCCAGAGTGCCGCGAGCTCCCGCAGATGGATCCAGGCGGCGGTCACCCCCGTTAGTGTGACCACCGCTGCGCAGGCGAGCGCCACCGGGCTGAAAGCACGGACCAGCGAAACGAGCGCCTCGCCGCGCTGGCTCTGCTCCAGCCGCGCGGCGGCCGGTATGCCCGCCAATACCAGCACCGCCAGGCCGCCCATCCACCCGCCGGCACCGAGCACGTGGATCGTATCGTTGGCGACGACGAGCGGCCTGGCCGCCTCGACCGCCGCGGCGTGCCCCGACAGCGACGCGGAGAGCGCGAGCAAGAGCGCCGCGACGCCTGCGATCGACCAGCCTGCCCGGCCACCGCCGGAGCGCGTGACGAGGGACAGCCCCGCCGCCACGGCAACGGCGGCCGAAAGCTGGAGCAGCCAGGCCCAGCCCCAGAGGGTGCGCAGGAGTAGCGGGCCAAGCCGTGCCAGATCCATCGCGCCGCTGCCTCCGTACAGCGCATACCATTGCGCGGCGAGTCGGGCGAGCGCGGCCACGGCGAGCAGTCTGGCCGAGAACATCCCGATCGAGACGAGGCGGGTGAGCACCGCGCTCTGGAATCCGCTCGGCTCGGTTGCGGCAGCCGCCGGGAGGCGCGTGTGCACGCCGATCCGAAACACAACCACTCCGAGCACCCCGAGCATCGCCAGCAGCGTCACCCAGCGGACGAGCACGAATGCCGGAGACCCGACGTCGAAGCCCGTCCGCTCCGGGAAGAGAATGGAATCCTGATGCGGGGACGAAGCCGGGGCGGGCGGCTGCTCGTCGGGAGTCACGGAAGTGATCACCGGCTCGGGAGCGGCGATCGAGAAGCCGAAGCTCCCGCGCACGGGGTGTCCGTCCACTCCCGCGGCCTCCCAGCGGACGGTATAGCTGCCCGGACTCAGCGCGCCGTTGATCGGCGCCACCACGGCGTTGGAGTCGGCGACCATGCGCAGCGCTCCGAGCGCCACCTCGGCGCTGTCGGGGCCGACGAGCCGAAGGTGTGTCAGTGCGAGCTCGACCCGATCGGCATAGGTGAGGCGGAGCTCACGCGGCGGCGTGTTTAGCTCGGCGCCCCTGGCCGGGGTCGAGCTGCGCAGCTCCGGGTGGGCGAGTGCGGGGAGGGGATGCGACAGCGCGGCGCTCGCGATCAACACCGCCATGCCGAGCCGGCGTAATGATGGAATTCCTGCCCCGCGCAGCCGCATCAGGGCTGTGGCTCCGTCAGGATCCGCCTCACGGCCGGATCGGACCAGGCCTCCCGAAGCGCCGGCGTCTGCTCGATGCGCTGCTGCACCACCGGGTCGTCCACCAGCTCCCGCGCGAGCGTCAGCAGCCTGGCCGTGGCGCTGTCCGCCGCGAGGGTCGCCGCACCCGCCCCACCCGGTGGCGAGCTCCGGAGTGCGGGGCGCGAGTCGCGCCCCGCGGCGCCCGGCGCAGCCGCGGGCGTGTGGCCGGCGTGGGGATCCGCGGGTGGTCCGGCGGCGGTGGTGCTCGCGCGCTGCATCCCGGGCATCGAGGCATGATTCATGGCCGCCGCTGAGGCGCTCCCCCGGGAGACGCCGGCCGCCGGGCTCATCTGGTGACCTGCCGCAGAATGGTCCTGCGCCGCGGCGGTGGCGTCGGCGCGCCGCGTCGCCGCCCCGGCGGGTGCGGAGTGATCCCCCCCGGCCATCGTCGAGTGGTCCATGCCAGACGACGGCGTACCTGGCTCCGGGGCGGCTGTGCTGTCGGCCGCGGCATGGGGGCTATGGTCCATCGTCGCCGACGTGGTGTCGGCCGGCGCCTCAGCAGCGCGAGACTCCTCGGGAGCGGAGCCGCCGCCAGAGCACGCCGCCAGAGCCAGCACCATCGCCAGCAGGGACGCGCGAGCTCGCGCGGCGGGCGTATTCGTAAATCGCGCCATGATCAATGCTGGTGCTGGTTCGCTGATGCCGGCTGCGCCCCCTCCGCGCGCCGTATCTCGGCGAGACGGCGCTGGACCGCCGGGTCGGACCAGAGCGCGTGCAGCCGCGCGTCCATGTGGATCCGCGCTTCGACCGCGGGATCGGAGAGCAGGCGGGCGATGAAGTCGAGAGCTCGCGCCGCATCGCTCGCGGACGGGTCGACGCCCGCCGCGGAACCCACCCCGGCCGTCGGATGCGCCTGCGCCATTAGCCGGCTCAACGCGGTGTCCGCCGCGACCCGCGCGCGAATCACGGGGTCCGCCATCATCCGGTCGTGCAGCTCCGTCATCGATCCCGCTCCCGTGCCCGACTCGCCTGCGGCCTCGGCTGGCGCCTCGCCCGTCCCGTGACCGGCGTGCGCATCGGATCCAGCCACGCCGCCCGTCGGGGCGTGTCCCATCGCGGAATGGTCCATCCCGGCCATCACCGCGCCGCGCTCGACCGTCGGCTCGGGAAAGCCCGTCAGGAACCCCGTAACCGGCCCACCCATGTTGTTGACGCCCATCATCCGCGACATCTCGAGCCACTCCGCGGCCGTCATCGTGAAGGAGGTGGCGTCCCGATAGCGCCTGGCGGCGCGGAGGATCTCGTCCCGCTTCTTAGACCTCGGCACCTCCGGCGACGCCAGGATGTCGGAGATTACGTCGTGCATGGAGTGCAGGTTGTCGAAGATGATCGCCGCTTCAGGATAGCGCTGGGCGAACTCCGGCGCGACCGCCGCCGTCATCGGCATGATCCGCGGCAGGTTCTCGGGTGCGTTCACCAGCATCTGCCGGAATCTCGCCACCGTCGCGGTCACCCCGCTCTGACGCTCCTCCGGGGTCCGGCCGAGCAGAAGCGGCTCGTAGAGGCCAACCTGCAGCCAGTGGTATCCCCAGATCAGCCCGTTGAACTTCGGGTACGCCTTCCGGAAGGCCGTGGAGTAATACTGGCCCTCCATCAGTTCCATCGTCTTCGGAATGGAGCTGAACGCCAGGTCCGGGCGGCTCTTGTAATACCTGAGGAGATCGGCCACCTCACGGTCCTGGTCTTCCTGCGAGAGCCGCGCGTCCCCGAGCACGTCGTAGATCTGCCGATGGAGCAGGTGCGCCCACTCGAACATCAGCTTCGCCTCGGGCGCGAGCTTCACGTACTCCACCTCGATCGCGGCCTCCTCCAGCGGCATGCGCGGCGGAGACGCCAGCAGCTTCCTCGTGATGAAGTCGTATTCGTCCTCTTCCAGCAGGGACGTCGGCGCTCCGGGCCGGGTGTAGAGCTTCTCGTACAGGATCGCGTGTCCGTAGTCGAACGCGTTGAACAGGCGGTCGGCTCCGGGATAGTTGCGGCGGAAGACCCAGTTGTGCGGGGCGGGAGGTAGTACTGCTCGTTCTCGCTCGCCCACTGCGCTGTCGCG
>JAHWJV010000344.1 GCA_019348265.1 Gemmatimonadota bacterium | reverse complement strand
TCGAGATGATCGCCGACTTCGTCCGCGTGCGCGGCGGCGGATTCCTGATGCTCGGCGGACGCCGTGCCTTCTCGGAGGGCGGGTACGCCGGCACCTCCGTCGCGAACATGCTCCCCGTCGAGCTGGAGCGGAACCGCGACACCACCTTCTTCGCCGAGGTCTCCGTCGCCCCGACCCGCGCGGGGCTCGTCCACGCCGCGCTCCAGCTAGGGAACGATCCCGATTCGTCGCAGCAGCGCTGGAAGACCCTCCCGGTGCTCTCCACCTTCAATCGCGTCACGCGGCTGAAGCCGGGCGCCACGGCGCTTCTCACGGGAAGCGGCGATGACGCGAACGGGCAGGTGGTGCTCGCCTATCAGCGCTACGGCCGTGGCATGGCGCTCGCCCTCCCGGTCCAGGACTCCTGGATGTGGCAGATGGCGGCCGACATCCCGCTCGAGGACCAGACGCACGAGACCTTCTGGCGCCAGATGCTCCGCTGGCTGGTGAGCGAGGCGCCGCAGGAGCTCACGCTCACCGCCTCGTCCGACCGCGCCGCGCTGAACCAGCCGATGCGCATCGTTGCCGACGTCCGCGACGATGCTTACCGGCCCGTGAACAACGCCCGCGTCGTCGGCCACATCGACGCGCCCGACGGCTCGACGCGCGCCGTGCCGATGCAGTGGACGGCTCAGCGCGACGGCGAGTACCAGCTCACCTTCACGCCCGCGCTGGCCGGCCGCCACACCGTTCGGGTCGAAGCGATCACCGGCGCGGGTACGCTCAACAGCGCCCTGGTGCTGGACGCCGCCGAGGACGACGGCGAGTTCTTCGGCGCGCAGATGCGCGCGCCGCTGCTCAAGCGCATCGCCGAAGTCACGGGCGGGCAGTTCTACACTCTCTCCAGCGCCGGAAGCCTTCCCGACGACATCAAGTACTCCGGCCAGGGGGTTACCCGGCTCGAGCAGCTCGACCTCTGGGATATGCCGGTCGTTTTCCTGCTCGTGGTCGGCTTCGTCGCCGCCGAGTGGGGCTACCGTAGGATGCGGGGATTACCATGAAGTCTATCAGCTGTCGGCTATCGGCCATCGGTCTGGCTCTTTTCGGCCTCGTGGCGGCGCCAAGCATCGCCGGAGCGCAGACGCAGCTCCTCGTCGTCAGCGGGCTCGCCGGCGAGCCGCGCTTCGAGCAGGAGTTCGGCAAGTGGGGAACGACACTGGTGGACGCGGCCGCGAAGAGGTTCGGCCTTCGCCCCGAGCAGATCGTCTACCTTGCCGACAAGCCGGCGAGCGACGCGGCGCGGATCGACGCACGGTCGACCAAGGCCGAAGTAGAGAAGGCGATTCGGGCAATGGCGCAGCGCGCCGGGCCGTCCGACCGTGTGCTCGTGGTGCTGATCGGCCACGGCGCCTCCGACAGCGAGGGCGCTCGCATCAACCTGTCCGGCCCGGACCTCCGCGCAGAGGAGCTCGCTTCGTATCTGAACGCCTTCACGACCCAGAAGGTGGTCGTCGTGAATACCGCGAGCGCCAGCGGCGACTTCCAGCAGCCCCTGGCCGGGAAGAACCGCACGATCATCACCGCGACGAAGTCGGGGTCGGAGCGCAACGAGACGGTGTTCGGGCGCTACTTCGTCCAGTCCTTCGCGGGCGACGTGGCGGACACGGACAAGGACGGACGGATCACCATGCTGGAGGCCTTCCACTTCACGCAGCGCGAGGTGGAGCGCCACTACAAGGACGCGAACCACCTGCAGACAGAGCATGCGGTGCTCGCGGGCGACCAGGAGCTGGCGCGCGGGTTTTACCTCGTCGCCGCGAGCAGCGCCCCCACCACCGCCGCGTCGGCGGAGGTCCGCGCGCTGATCGAGCAGCGGCAGCAGATCGAGGCCCGCGTAGAGGCGCTCCGCGCGCGCAGGGCGTCCGTCCCGGCGGCCGAATACGCGAAGCAGATGGAGGACCTCCTGGTGGAGCTCGCGCTCAAGACTCGTGAGATCCGCGCGAAGGGGGGGTCGTGATGGGAACCGGTTCAAAGTGCAGAGTTCAGAGGTCGAAGTCGTTGTACCGCGCCCGCCGGTACTTTGCACTTTGCACTTTGAATTTCGTCCTCGTTGTCACGACCTTGGTCCCGATCTCCGCCTGCGCCCAGGACGCGCCGCGCGACGCGGAGACGGCGCTGCGGACCGGGCGCTACGCCGAGGCGATCTCGATGGCGCGCGACGCGCTGTCGCGGAACCCCGGCGACGTCCAGGTGCGTCGCACGCTGGTCCAGGCTCTCGCCGAGACGGGCAAGTACGCGGACGCCGAAGCCGCCGCGCGCGAGGGGAACTCGCAGCAGCTCGCGAATCTCCTGGGTGAGGTGCTCTACGCCGAGGGTAAGATCGGCGAGGCGGAAGCCGCCTTCCGCCGCGGGGCCGAGTCCGGCTCGCCGCACCGGCTGATGGCGGAGGCGAATCTGGCCGAGCTGCTGCTGGAGCGCGGCCAGCGAGACGAGGCATTCACGCGTTTCGACCGCTTCATCGACATCTACAACGGCGGCGCCGCGCTGGGCGCCCAGGACCTGACCGCGGTCGGCACCGCGGTGCAGCACCTCGGAGTGCGCGACCACAAGCTCTTCCAGGACGCGCTCAAGGCTTATGACCAGGCGATCGCCGCCGACCCCGCGTACCTGGAGCCCAAGCTCCGGGTCGGCGAGCTCTTCCTGGACAAATACGACAGCGGGGAAGCGCAGAAGAGCTTCCAGGAGGTGCTCGCGATCAATCCGTCGCACCCCCGGGCGCTGCTCGGCATGGCGCGGGCGAAGGAGTTCGACGGCGCGACGGGTGAGGCGTTCGAGCTGGTGCGGCGCGCGCTTCAGGTGAACCCGAACTTCGTCCCCGCGCTGGTGACGCTGGCGAGGCTCGACCTCGGCTACGAGGACACCCGCACCGCCGAGCAGCAGGTGCAGAAGGCGCTGGCGGTGAACCCCGCCTCGCTCGACGCCCTCGCCGTGCTCGGGGCGATCCGTTTCGTGACGGGGGACGAGGCAGCCTACCGCCAGGCTCGCGACCGGGTGCTCCGACTTGCCCCCTTCCATGCGGAATTCTACACGACGGTCGCGGAGATCGCCGCCAACTACCGGCGCTACGCGCAGGCCGCCACGCTCGCGCAGGAGGGCGTCAAGCTCGACCCGCAGTCGTGGACCGGATACGGCGTTCTCGGCCTGAACCAGCTGCGGCTGGGACAGGTGGAGGCGGCACAGGCGAGCCTGAACCGCTCGTTCGAGGGTGATCCGTACAACGCCTGGATCAAGAACACGCTCGACCTGCTCGATACGTACCCGGAATACCAGGTGCGAAAGACGCCGCGGTTCGAGCTGGTGCTGCACGGGGACGAGGCGGACCTTCTCTACCCGTACTTCGCGCAGATCGCCGAGGAGTCGTACGACAGCCTCGCGAACCGCTTCGGCTACCGGCCGGCGACCCCGGTCCGCCTGGAGGTCTACCCGCGCCACGCCGACTTCTCCGTGCGCACGGTGGGCCTCGCCGGGCTCGGCGCGCTGGGCGTCAGCTTCGGAAACGTGCTGGCGATGGACTCGCCCCGCGCTCGGGAGCCGGGGCAGCTGAACTGGGGGAGCACCCTCTGGCACGAGCTCGCGCATGCGGTCACGCTCGGTGTCAGCAACAACCGGGTGCCCCGGTGGCTTACGGAAGGAATCTCGGTCCGCGAGGAGCGCCGCGCCCGCCCCGGCTGGGGCAGCGAGATGGTCCCATCCTTCCTGGCCGCGTACTACGAAGACGAGCTGCCGCCGGTCAGCCGGCTCAACGAGGGCTTCATCCGCCCCAAGTCACCCGGTCACCTCGGGCTCGCCTACCACATGGCGTCGATGGTGGTGGAGTGGATCGAGGAGACGCGCGGGTTCGACTCCGTGATCCGGATGCTGAAGGCGTACGGCGAGGGTCAGAGCACGGAGCAGGTGCTGCGCACGGGGCTCCGGATGGAGCCCGCCGCGATCGACAAGGCGTTCGACGCCTGGGTCCGGGAGCGCTACCCGCCGGCCCTCGCGGGGCAGCTCCGCGGCCAGATGGAGGGCGCGCGCGCGTCGCTGCAGCGCGGCGATACCGCGCAGGCCAAGCGGCAGCTGGCGCGCGCCGCCGAGATGATGCCGTCGTGGGGGGAGCCGGGTGAGTCGGCGCTCGCGATCCTGGCCGCGCTGCACCTGCGTTCGGGCGATAACCGCGCGGCGGCGGCCGCCCTGACCCGTCTCACGGCGGTGGACGAGAACGCTTATGCGGAGAACCTCAA
>JAHWJV010000343.1 GCA_019348265.1 Gemmatimonadota bacterium | reverse complement strand
CTCCCGCGAAAGCGTTCGCTGCCTCGCGGACTCCTGCTTCTCTTCCTTGCGGAGACGCTCCTGCTTCTGCTCCAGCCAGGAAGTGTAGTTGCCCTTCCAGGGAATCCCTTCGCCGCGGTCCAGCTCCAGAATCCACTCCGCGACGTTGTCGAGAAAGTACCGATCGTGGGTGATCGCCACGATGGTCCCCTTGAACTCCGCCAGGTGGTGCTCCAGCCAGGCGACGCTCTCGGCGTCCAGGTGGTTGGTCGGCTCGTCGAGCAGGAGCATGTCAGGCTCCTCGAGGAGAACCCGGCAGAGCGCGACGCGGCGCTTCTCGCCGCCCGACAGGTTCTCGACGCTCGCGTCGGAGGGAGGAAGGCGCAACGCGTCCATGGCGATCTCGATCTTGCGGTCAAGGTCCCAGAGGTTCTCCGCGTCGATCTGGTCCTGCAGCTTCGCCTGCTCGTCGATCAGCGCGTTCATCACCTCGTCGGAAGTGACCTCGCCGAACTTCATGCTCACCTCCTCGAAGCGGCGCAGCAGGTCCCGCTGATGCCGCACGGCCTCCTCGACGTTACCGCGTACGTCCAGCGCCGGGTCCAGCTCGGGCTCCTGCGACAGGTACCCGATGCGCGTCCCCTGCGCCGCCCAGGCCTCGCCGTTGAAGTCCTTGTCCACGCCCGCCATGACCCGCAGCAGAGAGCTCTTCCCGGAGCCGTTCGCCCCGACCACCCCGATCTTCGCCCCGGGGTAGAAGGAGATCCAGATATCTTTCAGGATCACCCGGTTGGGAGGCACAACCTTGGTGAGGGCCTTCATTACGTAGATGAACTCAGGTCCAGCCATGATCCGTCGTGTTCGAGGGCGATACTCGGCGCCCAACGGCGCCCAGGCAACGAGCACAAGATGGCGGCTACCGCCGGCCGCGGGCAAGCACTGGTGACGCCGACGCCCCGCCCCAGCGCACCGCGACGGCGGCACCTGAAAGGGACCAGAATCGCGCTCACGGACGCTGGAAAACCCCTGCCGGAAAGGCGAATCGTCTGCTAACCCATTGTCCGTTATGTAGATAGAGGTTTATATTAGGCGGCTGTTCTCCTCCTCCCAGGACTCGATGCTTAACCAGGAGCGCGACAACCCGGAGCTAGCGAAGCAGACGCGCGAGGAGCGGATGCGCTACGAGGTGCTTGCCCTCGTGTGCCGCGCGGCCCGGCGCGATCCGAACGAGCCGGTCAACCTCGGGCCGTTCAGGGAGATGATCGGGGTGTGGAGCGACGAGCTCTTCCGCGTGATCGATTTCCTCGCCCAGAAAGAGCTCGTCCGCTACTGCGGACCCGAGCCGAAGGTCTGCATCACGCCCCAGGGGATCGACCACCTGTACGGCGCCGGGAAGAGGAACAAGGCGATCCCGGACGAGGTCTGAGCCGGGATCGGGCTGTCCGCTATCCGGTCGCACGCTCGCACTCTCGGACTTCTGGATCGTCGAAAAAGACCCGACACGCCCTCACACCTGGGACTTATCATCGGAGATCTGGAGCGTTTCGGGGGAGGCCTACGAGCTCACTGGCGAGCCAATCGGCGAGCGTCCCGAGCACTTCGTCCGGCAGCGTGGGCCCCAGCGCCGCGTACCCCTGCGGGTAGCCGTTCGGGTCCCTCAGGAAGAGGTGATTGATGTCGGGTAGAACCCGCACCGTCACCCTTTCATTGCCGCCGGCCCGGAGCGCTGCGGCGATCTCTTCCGCTTGGTCTGCGGTAACCTGCCGATCGGTGGCGCCCTGGAGCACGAGCACGGGAACGCGGACCTGCCGGAGCGCCGGGACCGGATCATAGCCGAGGAAGTACCGCATCCACTGATCCGCGGCGAGCGACTCGATCATCGCCGGAATCCCGGCGACTGCCGAGTCGCGCCGCGCAGCGGAGAGCGACGGGTCCTGCTCGATGTTCCTGCGGAGCTGGTGCTCCAATATGCGCCGACCCGGGCGAGAGGGGCCCGCCATGAGAACGATCACGCGCAGCGGCGGACCATCCGCCGCGACCATCGGCGCGATCATGCCGCCCTCGCTGTGCCCAACAATCCCGAGCCTCCCCGCGTCTATGTCCGCCCTGGCGCTCAGGAACCTCAGCGCTACCCTGGCATCCTCGGCCAGGCTCGCGGTCGTGGCGGCTTCGAACCCGGCCGTGGACTCTCCCACGCCGCGGTCATCGAGCCGGAGGACGGCGATCCCGCGACGGCTGAGGGTTATCGGCGATATCGCGCAGGATGCGGTATCCGGCGGGCTGGGGGAGTGCACCGTCCCGGTTCTGCGGCCCGGACCCGGAGACGAGCAACACGGCGGGGAAGCGCCCGGAACGGCTGGTCGGGATAGTCAGGGTCCCCGCCAGGACATGCCCGGCGGGGACCTCGATGCGAACGTTCTCCGCGCGATACGGCGCGCCTGGCGGCGCCGAATAGTCCGGTGGAGGCGGCGGAGCCATCCGTCCTACAGGCGCCTCCGTCCGCCGAATCTCGATCCCCTGGGACGGGACGGTGCCGCCGAGGAGCCGGCCCTGGGGGTCGACCCTGGCGCGGATCTCGACGCCCGGCGGAAGGGTGAGGGAGACTGAATCCGCGCCCGTTCGCCGAACCGTCCCGGTCACCGTCTGACCGCCGCTCAGGTTGAAGAGCGGGATCTCCACGCTGTCACCACCGAGCAAGCGCGCGCATGAGGATCTGCTCGAGCATCCCCGCGGACGGGTTTACGAACGGGAGGGCCCCTGCTCGCCTCTGGATTCGCTGGGTGGTGCCGCTCACGTCGACGATGGCGCTGTCGCCCTGGAAAGCGACCCCAATCGGGCCACTCGGACCCGTGGGTTCTACCGTGAGAGACGGGATCAACGCGTCGGGCGCCGGGAGTCGCGCGGTTGCGGACCGAAACCGGAGCGGGCCCACGGACCTGGAGCTCACCCTCGAGTCCGGCAGCGCCGCGCTGCACCCGCTCGACCGCGACGGTGTCGGCGCCGCGCAGAATGACGAATCCCTGCGCACCCGCCGCCTTCGTGGCAAGGAGCGCCGCCAGAAGACGGCGCCTGTTGTCCAGGCGTTTCGGACGATCACTCGGTCCTCCCCGGTCAGGTGGTGCGGCCAGGCTGGATGAACACTCCGCCTCCGACGAACATACGATCAGCCGCGCGTGATCGGAATTCGCACGCGGGTGCGCTCCCACTCCAGCAACAGCTCCGACCCGGTGGCGGTCGGGGCGGACCCGATGGTGAAGGTCTCGACTGGCGGCTGGATCTGCTCCGCGGGCACCGTTGCACGGCCGTTCTCCTGCGCCTGGATCTGCGGCGTGTATTGGCCCTCCGCGCCCCACTGCGAGGTAGACCGGTTCAGGATCACCGTCCACTCCCTCTCGCCCGGGATCGTGTACAGCGAGTATCTGCCAGGTTCGACGGCAAGCCCAGCGATTCGCGCGGCCACGGGAACATGGACGATGGTCGGCTCGTTCGCGCCGGTGCGCCAGAGCTTGCCGAACGGGATCAGCCCTCCGAATACGGCGCGCCCGCGCGCTGACGGACGCCCGTAGCAAACCTTCGCCTGCGCACCGCCCAGCGGCACCGTCACCGAATCGTATGGGCTGGCGCGCCCGGCCAGCGGCATCCGGTTCGCCATCGGCGCGCAGGAGACGGACGCCCGCGCGGCGGTCGTTTGGGCCTGGGGATCCGAAGGCGGCAACGCACCGCCCACCTCTTCTTCCGCCGTTGCACACCCCGCCAGCAGCGTCACACCCAGCGCCAGAGTCATCGAGAGCCGTAGCATTGAAAGATGGGGAACAGGGGATAGGGAACAGGAAACAGGGAACAGGAGGAAAGAATAAGCGACGGAATACCGAATGGGGAATAGGCGGGCCGGCAGACGTTGCAGGGGCCGCCATCGACATCGGTGGCGGCCCCTGAGCGTTGTTTCCCGCTGTTCCCTCTCCGCTATTCCCTGCTCCCTACCTGTACGCCACTCGCGTGTGCGAGACGCGCGTGCGGAGCCGGCGCGACAGCGAATGGACGCCGGCCGCTACGGCGAGCCGCGAATACCGCGCTACGACCAGCGGGAGGCGGAGGGGAGAAAAGAGGACATAGCGTCCATCATCACCACGCTCCATGAAGAAGTAGCCGACCGGCCAGCGCATTACCACCAGATGCTCATCGCGCACCGCCTGAGTGGTCGCGAGTACGAACAAGAACACCACGAACGAGACAGTGTAGATCATATGATTTCTCCTGGCCAACGAGTTAGCCTCGAGCTCCACCTGCCTTCCGTCA
>JAHWJV010000342.1 GCA_019348265.1 Gemmatimonadota bacterium | reverse complement strand
AGACCGCGACGCCTCCGCTGGTGGTGACAGAGAGGTTGCCGGCGTCGTCGACCGCCATTCCGTCGCCGCCCGGCGCGGGCGCGAGCTCGGTGAACGTGCCGACGGCGCCGGCTGCATCGACCGGCGCGTGGTGCAGCCTGCCCGCGCGGTTGTCGACGACGTAGAGCACCGCGCCGCTCGGCGAGAGCGCGATGCCGTTCGGCTTCTCGAAGTCATGGGCGATGCGCGTGATCGCTCCTGCGGGATCGACGCGGTAGACGGCCTCGTCGTCTTGCGACAGCGCTCCGGCGCCGTACTTCGGATCGGTGAAATACAGGTTCCCGTCGCCGCGCACGACGACGTCGCGGAGACCTGGCAGCCGTTCGCCACCCGGTTCGCCGGGCTGGTCCGGTCCCGCGCGTGACCGTGCCGCAGTCGGAGGTCCCGCGCCCGGCGATCGTCCGGCTGGCCCGGTTCGGCTTCGAGGACGGCGAGCGGGTCGCTCGGCTGCTGTCGGACCCGTCGCTGGGCCTGTGGGACCTCGAGCGCAACGAGCCGGCCGATCCGGAGGCCGGCCCGGTGGTCGCCGCGGCCGTGGTGATGCCCCCGAACTGCTCCATCTGCGGCGCGGACGACTCCAAGCGCCTGACGCAGCTCCAACGCGACTCGCTGGACGTGGAGATCCGGAAGATGGCGCGGGCCATCGGCATTGGGGCGGCATCCGCGCGCGAGATCGACCTGTTGAACATCCGCCGCGCGACCGCGCTCGCCATGCAGCGCGCGATCTTCCGCCTCGGCCTGGTTCCGGACCATCTTCTGGTCGACGGACTCCCCGTCCCGGAGCTGGGTCTCGAGGGACAGACCGCCGTGGTGGAGGGCGACCACAAGGTGCACTCCATCGCCTGCGCAAGCATCGTGGCGAAGGTCTGCCGGGATCACCTCATGCGCCGCCTGGCGCTCCGCTATCCGCGATACGGCTGGGAGCGGAACAAGGGGTACGGGACCGCCGAGCACCTGGAAGCGCTCCGCCAGCTCGGCCCGACTCCGCACCACCGGCGCTCCTTCCAATCCGTCGAGCAGCTTCCACTCGATTTCGACCTCTCCTAGCGTGCCGCACTCCGACACCATCGCCACCGAGCTGTCCCTCCGCCCCGCGCAGGTCCGCGCCGCGCTGGAGCTGCTGGGGCAGGGGAACACCATCCCGTTCGTCGCGCGCTACCGGAAGGAAGCGACCGGCGAGCTGGACGAGGTGGAGCTGCGCGACATCCGTGACCGTCACGAGTATCTCACCGAGCTGGACGAGCGGCGGGCAGCGATCCTCTCGTCCGTCTCGGAGCAGGGGAAGCTGACGGAAGATCTCCGCTCACACATCCAGCGCGCGCAGACGAAGTCGGAGCTCGAAGACCTCTATCGGCCGTACAAGCCGAAGCGTCGTACCCGCGCAATGATGGCGTTGGAACGGGGGCTCGGCCCGCTGGCGGAGCTGCTCTGGACCGGCGCGCTCGCCGATCGGGACGCGGAGCAGGTGGCGACGCAGTACGTCTCCACCGAGAAGGGAGTCGCGGACGCGTCGGAGGCCCTCACTGGAGCGCGCGACGTGCTCGCCGAACGCGTGGCAGACGACCCGGGCGCACGCGCCTTCGTTCGCGATCTGACCCGCGACAAAGGTGTCCTGGAGAGCCGCGTCGCGCGCGGCAAAGCCGGCGAGACCTCGAAGTTCCAGGACTACTACGACTTCTCCGAGCCGCTGAAGCGCATCCCGGGCCACCGCGTGCTCGCGATCCGCCGCGGCGAGACCGAGGAGTACCTCACGGCGCGAGTCGCCGCTCCGGAGGAGGAGATCCTCGCCGGACTGCGGCAGCGCTTCGTCGCGCGGTCCGCGGCCCCGGTGCAGATGATGATGGTGATCCAGGACGCGTACTCACGCCTGATCTCCACCTCGGTCGAGGTCGAGCTGCGTATGGAGCTGAAGGTGCGTGCGGACGAGGAAGCCATCGGGATCTTCGGTCAGAACCTCGAGGGGCTGCTGCTCGCCCCTCCAGCGGGCGGCCGCGTGACCCTCGGCGTCGACCCCGGCTTCCGCACCGGCTGCAAGCTCGCGGTCGTCAGCGCGACGGGCGCGCTCATCGCCACGGGCGTGGTCTACCTGCACCAGGAAGACCGTGCCAGGCGAGAGATCCCCCGCCTTGTGCGGGAGCACGGCGTCGAGCTGATTTCCGTAGGCAACGGTACCGCCAGCCGCGAAACGGACCGACTCGTCCGCGACGCGACTCGCGAGATCCCTGCCGACCGGCGGCCCGTCGTCGTCATGGTCAACGAAGCAGGCGCCTCCGTGTATTCGGCGTCGGACCTGGCGCGAGAGGAGCTTCCGGAGCTGGACCTCACGCTCCGCTCCGCCGTCTCTATCGCCCGGCGTCTCCAGGACCCGCTGGCGGAGCTGGTGAAGATCGACCCGAAGTCAATCGGGGTCGGGCAGTACCAGCACGACGTGTCCGAGTCGAAGCTGAAGCGGCGCCTCGACGAGACGGTGGAGAGCTGCGTCAACCGGGTGGGCGTAGAGGTCAACACCGCCTCCCCCGCGCTGCTGTCGTACGTCGCCGGAATCGGGCCGACGGTGGCGCAGCGAATCGCGGCCTACCGCGACGAGCACGGCGCCTTCGATTCGCGCGCCGGACTGCTAAAGGTGTCCGGCCTCGGCGCGAAGACGTTCGAGCAGGCGGCCGGCTTCCTCCGCGTCCGGGGAGGGCGCCATCCGCTCGACGCATCCGCCGTCCACCCCGAGCGCTACAAGCTGGTGGAACGGATCGCCACGGACCTGGGGACTCGTCTCGATACGCTGGTCGGGAACGACGCCGTCGTCGGTCAGATCCGCCCGGAGCGCTACGTCAGTGATGGCGTCGGCATTCCCACGCTCCAGGACATCATCGAGGAGCTGCGGAAGCCCGGCCGCGACCCGCGACAGGCGTTCGAGGCCCCGAAGTTCCGCGACGACGTGCAGACCATCGCGGACCTCCGGGAGGGAATGACGCTGGAGGGGACCGTAACGAACGTCGTGGCGTTCGGCGCCTTCGTCGACGTCGGCGTGCACCAGGACGGGCTGGTGCATCTCTCGGAGCTGTCCGACCGCTTCGTTAAAGACGCCAATCAGGTGGTGAAGGTCGGGCAGCGCGTGCAGGTTCGGGTTCTCTCGGCTGACGCCGTCCGGCAACGCATAGCCCTGAGCATGAAGACGCCGGGCACCAGCGCGTCGCGGCCGCCCCAGGCGGATCCGCCGCGGCCCGCGCGCGCGCACGCATCTCGGCCCTCGCCTGCGGCCCCCGAAGGCTTCGCCGCGAACGGGATGCGCATCAAACGGAAGTGACCCCGGATCGGGCGCGACCTGCGCGGGTTCCGCTGTGTCTTCCCGGCTCATCGATGACCGCGACTCGCCGGAGTTGCAGGCATTTTTATGCTGATCGGCACGGGCGCTCCCGGCGTGCTCTCTCGGGCTCGCGAGCAGCGGAGACGCGCATCCGTTCACGCCGGCGCTCAAGGTACGGGCTGGTGTGGACGAGGATATCAAGGAAGGCGTTTGAACCGACTCCCGAACCTTGTGCCTCCGATGTTCCCACACGCACGCGCCCATTACCGGGTCCGCTTCCCGGATCCCGAGCGTCCGGTCTTCATCGCGGGCGACCGCGGGACGCATGACGTCGTCGACTGCTCAGAGAACGGCTTCCGCTTCCGCCCCGCATCGCACGTGGACGCTCTTCCCGAGGTGGGCACGCCCGCACGGGGCAGGATCCGCTTCCGCAGCGGGCGGGTCGCCGAGGTGGCCGGGGTGGTCGTCCGCATCCAGGACCAGGAGGTCGCCGTGCACCTGGACCAGGCCGGCATTCCGTTCTTTACGGTCATCCACGAACAGCTTCTCCTCCGTAAGAAATACCCATTGTTCAACGCCTCATCCGTAGCCAGCGCTCAGTCCGCCTGAGTCGCCGCGCCGGCGCAGGACGTCGACGCGAACGAGATGCGCAACAAACGGAAGTGAGCGTCGTTCGGGGCGCGACCCGCGCGCCGTTGAAAGAAGAGGGCTACCGCTGTATCTTCCCGGCTCGGCGAGCCGGTAGCTCAGTTGGTAGAGCATGGGCCTTTTAAGCCCGTGGCCGTGGGTTCGAGTCCCACCCGGCTCATTATCGTAACAGAAAGCCCCGCCGCATGTTGCGGTGGGGCTTTCGTGCGTGTGTGCCCAGCATGGGCGATGGTCCGGAGGTGAAAGTCCTCCCGGAACTTGGTCGTAGGGACCGAAGCGATCCGCAAG
>JAHWJV010000341.1 GCA_019348265.1 Gemmatimonadota bacterium | reverse complement strand
CCCAGTGCGAGTCCCGCGTGTAGCCAGATGTCGTTGCCCCCGATGGGAACGAGCCCGAAGGTTGTCGGGTCCACGAAGGCGAGCGCCGCCAGGACCAGGTAGATCACCGCTCCCGCCTTGCCGTATCCCCGGGACGCGTCGTGCGAGCGCGCCGCCGCGAGCCCCCACGCGCCGAATCCGATATGCACGAGATTGTGGAGGAGGTTCACGGGGAAGAGCCCGAACACGCGGCCCGTCGTTTCCATGTTCGCGTCCATTCCCATTCCGTTGTGGACGAAAAGCCCCGCGATTCCCATCACCAGGAACCCTACGCCGAATATGATCGCCCCTTTTTGTGCCGTGCTCCGCATCTGCAGCCTCCGGGTTGAGTGAAGAGTTCAGAACCGCGAATCTGGTCGTGAGAGCCCGGTAACCGACTCCGCGGACGCGGACGACGGCCGGGATCACCAGCCGGCTATTACGGCGCGGGCGACGTTGCGGGTTCCATGCCTCCACGCACGCGCGGCCGAGCACCGTTTCGGGCGTCCCGCTGCCGCCGCGGGATTCGGAGGCACGACGGTTGCGCCCAGTCGCCGCACGCATCCATGCGAGATGAACGCCTCCCTGGAAGGAAAGACCGATGGATCGATTTCGACGGACGGTCGTGGCGCTGGCGCTGCTCGGCGCGCTGTCGGCCTGCCAGGGCGAGAGCGAGCCGGCGGCGGGTGGTCCCGGCGAGCCGACCACCGCCCCCGATCGCCCGGCCCCCGCCTTTACCGACCCGGGCTCGCCCTCGCCGGTAGGCACCGACGTCGGTGCCGTGGAGCGGGATACCTCGGCCGGTAGCGTGGCGAACGACTCGATGGCCGTACCGGGCCGCTAGCTGCCGACGCGTTGGCCGGGCTCGGGGTGGGGGATCGGCGAGGCGGGCCAGGAGCGGACTCCTCACGGGCCACATTTGGGGCATCGGGCGAGAAGCTTCCCTCCGTCCGGGATCTCCCGGTCGGCCCACGCGCGCAGCGCTGATTTCATGTCGGCGCAAACCTGACGGCTTCCCTTCGCCTTCAGCCGGCCGCTCTTTCGATCGGGGTCGACGTCCGAGCAGGTCGCCCGGTGCAGGAGCGGCGGGTGGCGTGCGCGGACCGCCAGGACGAACCCCTCCGGGTGCGTGTCACGCCACCAGGAATAGCTCGCGTCGTCAACGAACTCCGCCGTTTCGGTGAATGGGTCGGTCGATCCGCTCATCGTGTTTCGTGATATCTGAGGCTACCGTCCGGGCTTGCGCAGCAGGATCTTCCCACCTGCCGATCCTTGCCCCGGTAGTGGTGTATGGGGTCGGTGGCGCGGCTCCGATACCATAGTTGTCGCGGATGCGGTCCGGCACGTGCATGTCCCCCAGCAAACCCTTCTCCATCACGCTTGCGAATACCTCGCGCCAACCATGCTACGCAGAAGCCTGTCCGGATTAGCGGTGCTCCTGTTCGCCTCTGCCGGAACCGCCGGGGCCCAGTCAACGCTCGTCGACGCACGCTCCGCCGTCGTTCCCCTGCCGAGCCATTCCGCGCTCCGACCCGGAGACACCGAGCTCCTTTCACCTGCCGCCCGCGCCGCGGTTCGCCAGCAGGGAAGCCTCGTCGGGCCTCGCGGCCTGATCTACGGAGCGGTAGGGGGTTTGATCGGCGCGGGCACCGGGTTCATGGTCTCGCAGGTGATGCGCAGCGACTGGGACAAGGCTACGAACTCGACCTTCGCCGCTCATCGCCGCAGCTTCGCTCTCTCTGGCGCCGCCCTCGGCTCGGTGACGGCTTTCGTCGTCGCGCGCGCCCCCTCACTTGCCACTACCGTTCACGCGCGCGGCGCTGCTCAGACGCGGGAGGGGTCCGGAGGCGCGATATCGCTGCAGGAGCTGACCGAAACGTCGGCCCAGAACGCGTATGACGCCGTCAAGGCGCTGCGCCCGCAGTGGCTCGTTGCCCGGGGCGCCACCCTTGGCAGCTTCGGCAGGATCGTCGTCGCCGGGGACGAGACAATAGAGGGCCCCCCGAACGTCAGCTCGACGCCGGGCGTCGGCCGGATCGGGGCCTTCCTCGACGGCATCGCGCTTCAGGACATCGAGGCCCTGAAAGACATACCGATCATCAGCATCGAGCGCATAGAGTTCCGCACGGCTTCCGTCAGTGCGTCCGGCCCAGGCCACATCCAGAGGGCTATCGTCGTGATCAGCGCGAGCGGCCGCTCGGAATAGACGCCAACCCGCCGGACGCTGGCGAAATCCGGTCTCCAGACGGCACTGTTCCGGTTGGATCGCTGCTCACCTCCCGGTGGTCCGATGCTACCGCGGCTGAGAATGTCTAAAGTAAAGAGCGAGCTCCCCAGCCTGATGGCTCGGGAGCTCGCTTGCTTACCGCGGGAGTCCGAGACTACCGCACGTCCCACCAGAGGCGAGCGCTCAGCACATCCCCACCTGTCAGCGTTCCGACCGCGAGGGTGTAGTTCGCCTTGTTCAACGTCTGCTCAGTGGTGGGGTAGAGAAGCCGCTTCGGGTACGTGGCCTCGGCTGCGTTCGCCGCCAGCTGGAGCCCCGGCGTATCGGTGCGGCGGACCTCGGAATATGCCTCCGGGCCGTTCATGTATAGCGCGATCCACTTCTGCAGCCAGATCTGCTGCAGCTGCTGTGCCTGACTACCGCCGACGAATGCGACGCGCGGCCGCGCCAGGTACGCCGAGATCGCCGCGGCCGAGATGCCGTGCTGCTGCAGCGACGCGGTCACCGCCTGGCGATACAGTTCGGCCGCGTTGCCTCCTGCGTTCCAGCCGCGAGCGGCCGCCTCAGCACGCAGGAAGAGCACCTCGGAGTAAGACTGCACCATCGAGGGCGACTCCGCCGACAGGAACGCCGTGCCGATCGAGGAGAAGTCGTTCAAGATGCGAGGCGGGCTGTACGCGCTCGGGTAGCGACCGTTGCGCAGCCCACGATACTGCCCGTCCGTCCGAGCCGGGTTGGCGTACACCGCGAGACGCGGGTCCGCCAGAGACTTCAGCGTGTCCACGATGGTCTCGCTGACTACGAAGTCGTACCGGTTCTGGTTGACGAAGACGTCGTAGTGCGGGTTCTGGCTGTTGATTCCGGTCCCGTACACCAGCCTCGCGTTGTCCGCGTTGCTGGTAAACCCGCCCGCCGTCATCGCGGCCTCGAACTCGGTCCTCGCCTTGGCCGGGTTCCGGTCCACGATGCGCATCGCCATGCGCATGCGCAGCGAGTTCGAGAAGCGGCGCCACTTCTCCATGTCGCCCTTGTACATCAGGTCGCCCGACGCGAACCCCTTGGCGCCCGCCGGCTGGATCTGCGCGCTGGCCGCCGCCAGCTTCGACAGCATCCCGTTGTACACCTCCTCCTGGGAGTCGAACTTGGGCGACCTCTTGCCTTCCGCGCCCCCCAACGCCTCGGAGTAAGGAATCGGGCCCCAGTGATCGGTGAGGACCTGGTAGATGTACTGGCTGAGGATCTCGGCCACCGCTGCCTGGTTCGGCGTGTTGCTCTCCCCGGCCAGGTCCTTCAGAACCTTCAGGTTCGCCAGCGGCCCCGCGTACAGCGTGTTCCACACGTTCTGGAGCACGGCAGGGCGGAGGACGTACTGGTCTTCGGTGTTGTACTGGATCTGCGCCAAATGCTGCGGCCAGATGTCCGTGAGATAAAGGCCGAACCAGACGCCGTGCGTCCCGAAGCTCCCGCCGATCGCCGACACCTGCGCGTCGGCCAGGATGTACTCGGGAGCGACGCTCTCCGGCTCGTTCGGGTTGACGTTGACCTCGGTCAGCCCCTCGTCGCACGCGGTGGACCCCACCGCGAGCGCCAGGGCCGTCCCGGCCAGGAACAATTTATTCATTCGCATTGAGAATGCCTTTTTAGCCGTTAGGGCTGGATGGAGACGTTTAACCCGATGCTGCGAGGCGTCGGTATCTGACCGAACTCCAGACCCTGGACGTTGCTCGCGTCGAACGCGGTCTCCGGATCGATGTGCGGCGCGTCAGTCCAGAGCTTCAGGTTCCGCCCGGTGAGGCCGAGCTGCAGCCCCGAGATGCGCAGCCGGTTGGTCAGGCTCACCGGGAGCTCGTACCCGAGCGTCACCTCCCGCAGCTTCACGTAGCTGGCGTCGAACAGGTTGCTCTCCGTGGTCCCGAACACGCCGAAGCTGGTCCAGTACTGCTGCGCGCTCAGGACGATGTCGTTCGGCACCGTGTCGCCACGGACCACCTTCACGCCCGGCACGATGATGCCGGTCTCCGCGTTGCAGACGGGCATCC
>JAHWJV010000340.1 GCA_019348265.1 Gemmatimonadota bacterium | reverse complement strand
CGACTCGGCCGCGGCGACGCTCCGCAACCCTTTCGCGGGCACCACGAACGCGGGCGTGCTGGCGCGGGGGCAGTTCGTCTACGCGACGCAGTGCGTCGCCTGTCACGGCCCGCAGGGCGCCGGCAACGGGCCCGTGGTCGGACCGGGCAAGTTCCCGTACGCGCCGCCGGTCAACACCTCCGTCACCGCCGCGCGCTCGGACGGCTATCTCTACGCCGTCGTGGCCGCCGGTCGCGGGCTGATGCCGCCTTACGGCGACAAGATCACGCACACCGACCGCTGGGCCGTGGTGAGCTACCTGCGGCAGCTCCAGGCGCAGAGCGGCGCCCCGGCCCCCGTCCCGGGTGTCCCCACCGCCGTGAACCCGCCTGACCTCGGGCCCGGAGGGCAGCCGCTCGCGGATACCACCGGCCAGGCACAACAGGGACCCGCCGCGCCGGGACAGGCAGCGCCGGGACAGGCAGCGCCGCCCGCGCAGCCGGGGCAGTGATGGATTAGAAGTTCGAAGTTCAAAGTTCCAGGTTCAAAAATCCTCGGGTCGCTCACTCACTTTGAACTTTGCACTTCGACCTTTGAACTACCCGACGTAATCAGACGCACCGACGACACTGACTAATGTCTCACGATTCTGGCGTTCCGGACGCGATTCCTTTCCGCACCCTCGGTCCCGTTTCCGGGGCGGTGAAGGGCATCCTGGCCGTGCTGGTGGTGATCGGCGTCGTCGCGGCCTTTCTGGCCGCGTCCGGTGAGCACCCGGGGCGCTTCTGGCAGGCTCTCCTGTTCAACTGGCTCTTCTGGTCGTCGCTGGCGATGGGGATGGTCATGTTCGCGGTGGCGCTCCACGTCACGAATGCAGACTGGGCCTGGTCGATCCGCCGCTTCGCTCTGGGCGGCGCGACTTTCCTTCCCATCTCCTTCATCCTGCTGTTCGTGGTGCTGATCGGTGGGCGCGAGACGTACTTCCACCACTGGCTGCATGTGACCGGGGATCCGGTGATCGACGCGAAGTCGGCGTGGCTGAACTGGCCGGGGCTCGCGATCCGCGACATCATCGTCGTCGCCGTGCTGTACTCCCTCGCATTGACCTTTCTCTACTACTCGGTCCGCCCGGACGTATACGGGGTCAAGGGTCCGAACGCGGGGCTCTACGGCCGGATCACCGGCGGGTTCCGCGGCGTCACCCAGGAGGCGGAGCACTCCCACAAGGTCCTGACGCGGCTCTCGCCGATCATGGGGATGGCGTATGCGATCCTCTGGGCCATCGTCGCGATCGACCTCGCGATGTCGCTGGCGCCGCACTGGTTCAGCACCATGTTCCCGGTCGCGTTCTTCTGGACCGGCTTCCACGGCGGGGTCGCGGCGACGACGATCGCGGTGTGCCTGCTGCGCACGCCGATGGGCCTGGACAGCTTCATCACGCGGCGGCAGTTCCACGACCTCGGGAAGCTGGTCTTCGCCTTTTCGGTCTTCTGGATGTACCTGAACTGGTCGCAGTACATCGTGATATGGTACGGCCTCCTCCCCTGGGAGCAGGAATTCTTCGTGAAGCGTTTCGGCGACCCCTTCGGATCGATCTCCGGGACGGTGGTGCTGCTGGTGTTCGTCGTGCCATTCCTGGGGCTGCTGACGCGCCCACCGAAGATGGTCCCCCAGGTGCTGATCTTCTTCGCGTCGATGATCCTCCTTGGACACTGGCTGGAGCGCTTCCTCCTGGTGGTCCCGTCGATCTGGGAGGAGGAGAGCCTCCCGCTCGGCCTGCCGGAGATCGGGATCGCGCTCGGGTTCGCGGGGCTTTTCCTCGCGAGCTACATCTGGTACCTGCGCCGGGTGCCCATTCTGCCTTCTCCGGCGACGCTCGCCGCGCGGGGGTCGCCGTTCCTCACCGTCCCCGTCACGACCAGTCACGCGTAGTTGGCGGCGGGGGGATCGAAAAGCGGGGGAGCCAAGGGGCTCCCCCGCGCCTTTTCGGGGTATGGGATCGCTGAGGGACCGGTGGCGCGACGGTTGCAACGATCGTCATGACAATGGTGTAGCAGAAGTCGTCCGTTTCCGCGGGCCCTCCCCCCGGTTCGCGCTGAGGGTGGGGGCCCCTTGGTCGAAGCAATTTTTGGGAACCGCAGGAGTAGGAAATGAATCGGTTGATGGGACGACAGCTTCTCGCCGCGCTCGCTCTTGCGCTCGCCGTGCTCCCCGGGTGCGCGAGCGGGCGCGGGCGGAGCGCCCCGGTCGACACCGCGGCGGACTCAGCCAGGGAGGGCCCACTCCACCCGCTGGCGATGACGCCGCAGCAATTCCTGGCGCGAGCGCGGGGGACGTACGTGGTGATCGATCTGGACTCGAATCGCCTCCGCTTCATGGACGGCACCCGGACGCTCTGGGACGCGCCGGTCGGTACGGGCACCGGGCTCAGGCTGCAGAGCGCCATCGGTGAATGGAAGTTCTCCACGCCGCGCGGCGTCTTCCAGATCCAGTACAAGGAGGAGAAGCCCATCTGGAACCTCCCGGACTGGTACTTCGTCGAGAAGAAGCTCCCCATACCGCCGCCCGACTCTCCCGCGCGGAAGCAAGCCGATCAGCTCGGCGTCGCGGCCGTGTACCTGGGGCAGGAGCTCGCGATCCACGGAACGGAGCGTCCGGAGCTGCTCGGGCAGCGTGTCTCGCACGGCTGTATCCGGCTCGAGAACGCGTACGCGCTGCGCCTCTTCCACAACGTGCAGGTCGGGACTCCGGTCGTGATCGTCGGCGGCGAGCGGTTCGACACGGTGCCGCCCGCGCCTACCACCGACCCCGGTAAGCCGAAGCCGAAGCAGCCGGACCCGCTCGCCGGGGTCTCGACCACCGAGTTGTTGCGCCGCCTCGATCGAGCGCTCGCATCCCAGGCGCCCTCCACCGACTGGGTTTGGGTGACGAGCCGGCTGATTACCCGCGGGCTGCGGGACGATGCCGTGGCCTTGCGAGGGCTGCTGGAGCGCGCCGGGACCGCCAAGACGGAGAAGATGAACCAGGAGTATTCGACCTTCCTGGCGGACGCGTTCTCGCGCGGGACGCTGCGGGCCGTGGTGTCGCTCGCGCGTATCGAGCCGAAGGCCCGCCACCGGGCGGCGGAGTCGATCGTCAACGCCATGCTGGACCTGTATCCCGGGACGGTCTCCGATCCGCTGGCGCCATGGCCGACGCGGCGCGTGCCGCCGGCGGGTCTCGGTCCGACGGGACGGGCTGGATGGGAGGCGCTCGCGGCGGCGGAGAACGCGTACCGCTCGACGAGCGTCGCGTCCACCAGCAGCGCTCGATGAGCGGCCTCTCCGCGGAAGCGGGAGAGCGGAAGCTTCTCGGTGCTTACGACCTTCACGTCCACACCAACATGTCCGACGGGGACCTCGCGCTGGAGGAGGTCGTCGCGATCGCGGCGGAGCGCGGAGTCACGTTGGGAATCTCCGACCACATGTCGACGCGGAACCCCGCTCGCATGGTCGCGACGGAGGCGCAGCTTCGCCGGTATCTGGAAGCGGTCTCGGCGGCCCCGGTTTTCCTCGCCGGCGAGTTCTGCTGGTGCGATTCCTTCCCCACGCACATGCCAGCCGAGCTGCTGGATCAACTGGACTACCGGATCGGCTCGAATCACGGTTTTGCGCTGCCGGACGGCACCATGGGATCGCCCTGGTGGGACACGCTCCCGGCGCCGTGGACCGACCGGGCGCAGGAGGTGATGGAGCACATGGTCGCCAACCTCTGCGACCTCGTCCGCGACATGCCGGTGGACATAATCGCCCACTCCACCTTCATGCCCGCCGCGTTCCTCACCACCGACCCGGACCCGGACGTCTGGTGGACCGAGGAGCGCGAGGACCGCTACGTCGAGGCGCTCGCGAGCAGCACCGTCGCCCTGGAGATCTCCAACCGTTACCGTCTCCCGCACGACCGCGTGCTCAGGAAGGCGAAGCAGGCCGGCGTTCGCTTCTCGCTCGGCAGCGATGGGCATACTCGCGAACAGGTAGCACAGCTCGGCTGGGCGGTCGAAACCGCAACGCGGATCGGGATCACCGATGCGGACCTTTTCGTTCCGGAACAGCGGCGGTGAAGGCGGGCTATGGGCGATCAGCTATCAGCTATCAGCTATCCGCTATCAGCTATCAGCTATCAGCTATCAGCTATCAGCTATCCGTCCTCGGCTATGGGCCGTGACGGTTGCCAGTTCGGCCGCGAAGACGTAACTGTAAGCGCAACGTTCGACTGATAGCTGATAGCTGATAGAGGATCGCCGATAGCACTTCGACTAAGGCCAGAAA
>JAHWJV010000033.1 GCA_019348265.1 Gemmatimonadota bacterium | reverse complement strand
GGGTGTTCTCCACGGCCACCGAGGCGAGCTGGGCGAGCTGTACGAGGATCGCCTCGTCGTGCTCGGTGAACTCTCCTTCCACGCGGTCCGAGAGCTCGATCAGCCCGAGGTTCCTGCCATCGCGCCCGACCAGCGGCGCGGCGAGCCAGCCACGGAGCGGCGGCCGCCGCGACGATGCACCTCCCGGCCCACTCCAGGCCGGATGGGCCTCGAGCTCCGCCTGGCTCATCCTGGTGGATCGGTTGCGCTCGGCGACGACCGCCTCGATCCCGGTGCCGCTCGCTTCGGTGGGGACTCCGCACCCCGCGTACTTTTCCGAAGTGGACACGCAGCGCGTCGTGGCGCTCCAATCTTCAGCGGCTTTCAACGTGGTGATCGCCCAGTGCGCACGGATGATGTTGCGCGCGTGCTGGGTGATTACCTCGAGGGTGCCCTCCAGCGAGCGCGCCGAGTTGATGGCGAGTGAGGCGTGTGCCAGATCCCGCAGCTGTTGCGCGTGGCGCGAGAGCGACTCCTCGGCCCGGCGCTGCTCTGTGATGTCGGTACACGCCCCGACCCACTCCCGGATCCCCCCATTCGGGATGATCACCGGCACCGCCCGCGCCCGCATCAACCGGTAGCAGCCATCGCTGCGGCGGAGGCGGAAATCCGCCTCGTAGAGCGACTCCGCCTCGACGGAGGCACGCCAGCTCCGGAACGCCGCCTTTCGATCATCACGGTGGACGGCCTCGAGCCAGCCGTCGCCGACGTACTCGTCCCGGGTCTGGCCCGTGAACTCGCCCCAATCCGGCTGCTCGTCCTCGACCGCCCCTTGCGGGTTGGTCGTCCAGATGATGTCCCAGCTAGCCGTCATCAGAGAGCGGAAGCGCTGCTCGCTGTCCATCACCGCGTCCCGTACCTGTCGGGCGCGCAGCAGCGCGTTCACGGTGGCCACCAGCTCGCGACCGTCGACCGGCTGTGTCAGGTAGCCGTCCGCGCCCATCTCCAGCCCCTGCACGCGGTGCTCGGGGCCGCGATAAGCCGCTGAAAGGTAGAGCACCGGAATCGATGCCGTGGCGGGGGCCTCCTTCAGCCGGCGACATACCTCGAACCCGTCGACGTCGGGCAGGTTCACGTCCAGGACGATGATGTCCGGGTGCTCCTCGGCTTTGAGCAGCGCCTCCGTGCCGGTGGTCGCCTCGACGACATCGTACCCCGCCTGGCGCAGCACGCGGGTCGTCGCGTATCGACCGGCCTCGTAATCGTCCACGTTCAGGACTACGATCCGATCGCTTCCACCGGTCCCCCTGGTCATTGCGTCACCGCCTCCTGCCCGGCTTCCACTTCGGCGGCGCGGTACACGCGCGGGATAATCAGCGTGAAGGCTGAACCCGAACCCGGCTCGCTCGCCACCGAGATGTCGCCCCCGAGAAAACGAGCGAGCTTCCGCGAGAGGGGCAGCCCCAGCCCCGTGCCACGAACGCGCCTCTGCACGGCTCCGTCGACCTGCTCGAAGTCCTCGAAGATCCGCTGCTGGTCATCCTGCGGAATGCCGATCCCGGTATCGGTCACGCGGAAGATGATCTCTTCGCCGCCCGGAGCCGGCTCCGCCGCGACGCGGATCTCCCCGCGCTCGGTGAACTTCAGCGCGTTGGAGACCAGGTTGCGCAGGATCTGCGAGACTTTGGCCTCATCGGTATGCATCTCCGGGAGATCGGCGGGGTCGTCGAAAGCAAGCAGCACGGAATCGCTCGTGATCAGCGGGCGCAGCGTCGCCCGCAGGGCGTTGAAGAGCTCCCCCACCGAGAATCGGCCGGGGCGGATCTTTACCTGCCCGGCCTCGACCCGGGCGGTGTCCAGCAGGTCGTCGACCATGTCGAGCAGGTCGCGAGCCGAGCGGCGGATGTAGTGCACCTGCTTCTCCTGCTCCTCCGAAAGGTCGCCATCGACGCGATTGAGGAGAAGCGCGGAGAGCGCCAGCATCGAGTCGAGCGGGGTGCGGAACTCGTGGCTGAGATACGAGGTGAACTGTGCGCGTAGCGCGTTCGACCGGCGCAGCTGGTCGAGCCGCTCGTCCAGCTCGGCGTACAGCGCCACCACCCCGCGGTTCGTATCCTCCAGCTCCCGGTTCAGCTGCAGCAGCTCCTGCTCGCGCGTGGTCAGCATCTCCAGCGTTCGCACCAGTTCGCGGTTCTGCTGCTCGAGCTCGTCGAGAGGGCCGTCGCTCCGGCGGCTCGCGAGCTCGCGGGCAACATGGGCCGTCAGGTCGGCGAGGTCCGTTGGCGAGCGTGGCAGCCGCTTCGAGAGCCACGCGGTCGTCCCCTTCCCCGCCTCCGCCTCGATGCGGAAGCCGTCCATCAGGCGGCGGGCGCCGATGATCCCCATCCCCATACCCGTGGGGGACCGGTAGCGACCGTCCAGCACCTTCGCGAGCTCGGGGATTCCCGGCCCGGTGTCCGATACCCGAACCGCGAGCGTCTGCTCGCGCCCGTCGTCCGTCAGCAGGTAATCGACCCTCCCTCCGCTCGCGTATCGAAAGGCGTTGCGCGCGATCTCGGAGACGGCGGTCGCGATGCGCGTAGCGTCCTGCGCCTCGAACCCGAGGAGCTCCGCGATCTGGCGCGCGTGCTGCCGCGCCAGCACTACGTCGTGCTCTAGCCGCAGCGCGGCGGACAGGAGTGGGTGCTCGCTCACGTCACCGGGACGTTGCGAGTGACGAGCACGGTGGAGTCGTCTCGGCCACGGGTGAAGTCGCGGTAGAGCACCCCCGCGATCAGTGCCGGATCGCGCGCCGCCAGCCCGGGATACCGGGCGACGTCCCAGCGCTGCGTCACGCCATCGCTGTGCATCACGAGGAGCGAATCCCCTGCCCAGGGGTAGGTGAATTCCTGCACCTTCCGCATCTGGTGCCCAACCGTTCCGGGGTGCGAGACGAGGCTGCGCGCCTCCCGGCCGGCGATGATCACGCCCGAGATGTTGCCGATCCCGGCATACCTGACGGAGCCCGCCTCCACGTCGATCCCGGCGATCGCGACGGCGGCTCCGCGAGTGCTGCGCATCGCCTCGTGCATCCGCTCCACGATCTCGGCGGGAGTCGCGCGCACATTCTCCTGGAACACGTTGATCGCCGCCCGCGCCGCCTCCGCGGCCTCCGGCCCGTGGCCGAGACCGTCGACCACGGTGACGGTGCCGTGCCCCGGGCGAAAGTCCACGGCCCAGCTGTCGCCGCACGCCTCCTCGCCCGGTTTCGGGACACTGGTGACGCCGGCTTCCAGCGAGCGGGGTGGATGGTCGGGACGCGCGCCGGTCCAGAGCCGCGCCAGGATCCCGGTCCCCAGGCCAGGGCCGCTGTGGATGGCGAATTCGTCGGCCAGCCGCGAGATCGCACCGAGGCCCGTTCCCGGGCTGCCCGCCGTCGAGTAACCGTCGCTCAGGGCGCGGGCGATGTCGCGGATGCCGGGCCCCCGATCCAGCGCCAGCACCTCGATGCCCGCCAGATCCCCGCGAACCACCACGCGGACGAGCAGCTCGCCGCCCGTGGTGGTGTGCTTCGCCAGGTTGCCCGCCGCTTCGGTGACGATGATCGCCACCTTCCCCGCGCACGTCTCGTCGAACCCGAGCATCTCGGTCCAGCGCGCCACCTGGCGCCTCGCCTCACCGACCTGGCTCACCTCCTCCACCGGGAGGCGAAGCACGGTTCTCACTTCCATTTCGTGACTGCCACTCGAGTTCCTTCGCCGGGGCTGGTGGTGATCTCGAACTCGTTCACCAGTCGCCGGGATCCACTCAGCCCGAGCCCGAGCCCGTGCCCCGTGGTATATCCGTCCGTGAGCGCCAGCTTCACGTCCTCGATCCCGGGGCCCTGGTCCTCGAAGATCAGCCGGATCCCCTGGCGGCCGCCGTCCTCCAGCGCTTCCAGCCGCGCGCTTCCCCCGCCGCCGTGGATCAGGGTGTTGCGCGCCAGCTCGCTCGCCGCGGTGACCAGCTTGGTCTGGTCCACCAGGCTGAACTTCATCTCGACCGCCCAGGCGCGCACCGCCTGCCGGACCGAGACCACGTCGGACTCCGACCGGATCGGCCGTGACTCAGAACGCCGTGGAGGCATCTCCGTCGCTTCCGAGGGTCTCTGACTCGAGGGCCGCTCGCAGCAGCTCCATCCCTCGCTCGACATTCAACGCCGTCCGCACCCCTGGCAGCGAGAGCCCGAGCTCGACCAGCGTGATCGCCACGGCGGGCTGCATCCCGACCACGACCGTCTGCGCGTCCAGCACGCGCGAGACCGCCGCGATGTTGGCGAGCACCCGGCCGATGAAGGAGTCGACGATCTCGAGAGAGGAGATGTCGATGAGCACGCCCCGTGCCTCCGTGGACGCGATCCGCTCCGCCAGGTCGTCCTGCAGCGACAGGGCGAGACGGTCGTGCATGTCCACCTGGATCGTGACCAGGAGGAACGGCCCCATCTTCAGGATCGGGATCCGGTCCATCGTACTACGACCGCCCGCGGGACACCGACCAACCCGACTGCCGCAGCGCGTACAGGATGGCGTCGGCCAGCGTCGCCTTGGTGACCGCGCCCACCAGCTCGACCCCCAGGTGCACGATCGTCTGCGCGATCTGCGGGCGGATGCCGCTGATGATGCACTCCGCGCCCATCAGGCGCGCCGCCGCGACCGTCTTGATCAGATGTTGGGCGACGAGCGTATCGACGGTCGGAACGCCGGCAATGTCGATGATCGCGATTCCGGCCTCCGTGTCCACGATCCGCTGGAGCAGGCTCTCCATCACCACCTGCGTGCGGGCGCTGTCGAGCGTCCCGATGAGCGGCACCGCGAGGATTCCGTCCCACAGCTTCACCACGGGAGTGGAGAGCTCCATCAGCTCCTGCTGCTGTCGGCTGATGACTTCCTCGCGGCTCCGCTGGAAGACCTCGGTCGTGAACAGGGCGAGGCTGTCGAGCACGGTGGTGACGGTCCAGGTCTCGCGCGCGAGGAGATCCGCGTCGCTGCCCGCATCCGTGGTCAGCTGCTGGAAGAGCGGGCGCTTGAGCGAGAGGACGAAGGTGGCGGTATCGATGGGTGTGAACCCGCGGATCGCATTGGCCTTCGAGACGGTGGCGAGCAGCTCCCGCACACCCTGCCATTCCGTACCCATGACGTTGCCGAGGTTCCCGGCCTGAACGGCTTCGCGGAACAGCTGGAGGAACTCGCTCGATTGCTGCCGAAGCTCGGCGTCCGAGAGAAGATCGGAGCGCGCGTTGGAGCCGGAGCTCTGTTCCGCGATCCACTGCTGGAGGATCTCCCGCTGGTGATCCCGGACCACGGCGGGGAGGATGCTGGAGTCAGGCGAGGCCATCGGCGGGTCTCCTCAATAGGTGGCGCTGGCGCAGCATGGATCGGGCGGCGCGAGAATGGGCGATCTGGAATGTTGCCTGGCGGGCGGCGGTTCCACAAATACCGTGCCGGCGGCCCCCTTGCGCCCCCTTCTCCGAACCGGCAGCTTCGCGTCGAATCTGCCCCTGCAGCGCTCCGGCGCACCCCCTGAACCGGACGCATGAAGCTGCCGATGGCCCTCACCGTCACGACGCTCGAACTGCCCGAGTCCGCGTTGTCGCTCCTCCAGGAGGTCGGCACGGTCGAAGGGCCGGAGGGTTGGGAATCGCGCCTCGACCGGGCGGAAGCGTTGATCGCGCTGCTGACCGTCCGCGTGGACGCCGACCTGCTCGCCCGCGCGCCGAAGCTGAGGATCGTGGCCAACGCCGTGGTGGGATACGACAACGTGGACGTCGCCGCGTGCCGGGAGCGCGGGGTCGTGGTGACGAACACGCCGGACGTGCTCACCGACGCGTCCGCCGACCTGGCGCTGGCGCTCCTGCTCGCCACCGTTCGCAAGCTGCCGCAGGCCGAGCGCTCGCTGCGAGCCGGGGAGTTCCACGGCTGGCGCTTCTGGGACTATCTCGGCGGCGACGTTGGCGGCGCCACGCTCGGGATCTTCGGGCTCGGCCGCATCGGGCAGGCCGTCGCGCGGCGCGCGCGCCCGTTCGGGATGCGCGTCCAGTACCACAGCCGAAGCCGGCTGCCCGCCCAGACCGAGGCCGAGCTGGGGGTGACCTGGGTCGACTGGGACACGCTCCTGACCACGAGCGACATTCTGTCGCTGCACGCGCCCTCCACGCCGCAGACCCGGCACGTTCTCGACGAGAGCGCGCTGCGCAGAATGCGGCGCGGCAGCTACCTGATAAACACCGCCCGCGGCCCCCTCGTGGACGAGGCCGCTCTCGCCCGAGTGCTCGCCGACGGTCATCTCGCAGGTGCGGGGCTGGATGTCTACGAACGAGAGCCGGCCGTCGAGCCCGCCCTCCTCGACCTCCAGACCGTCGTCCTCCTCCCCCACATCGCTTCGGCCACCCCCCGGACCCGAGAGGCCATGGCCCGCCTCGCCGCGCGGAACGTTCACGCGATGCTGACGGGGCGCCCCCCGCTGACGCCGGTGTGATTCTAGCTATCAGCTATCAGCTATCAGCTATCAGTCCGGAACGTGTCGTTCAACTGGCACCTCGGCAGCTGTGGTCGTTCGATTGATAGCTGATAGCTGATAGCTGATAGCTGATAGCTCAGTATCAGTCACCCAGAGTGGAGTACCGATGGAAGAAGCTCGCATCCCGAACGACGCCACCTATTCGCCGATTGCCCTGACGGACGTGATCGTGGCGGCCCCGCTTCTGTCGCGTGTGCTCCTCGGTGCTACGCTGCCGGGGCGGGTGGTTCAGGCAGCGGCGCTGGGAGTATATGCCGCGAGCGCGCTGCAGGACTGGGTCGCGCGGCAGGGAGTTCGCAAGATCGACTTCCTGGAGGTGTTCGGCGCAGACGTGCACCACTTGCGCGAGATGCCGAGGGCTGGCCGCGAGGCCGAGGTTCGCCTCCTCGCCGAGCGCGTCAATGACGGCTACACCGCGGACCGCATCCCGCGCGAGCAGCTGGCGGAGGAGGTCGATCGTTGCCTGACCGACTTCATCGCCTCGCTGACGGGGCAGCGCGTGGTAACGAGCACCCAGCTCCGGAGCTACGGCCTGGCCCAGGTGATCTTCCCGTTCGCGCTGGGAGCATGCGACGTACTCTCTGGAGACATCGCCATCTTCAAGGACACGGGCGTCTTCGAGCCGCACGTGATAGCGCACGAGCTCTGCCATCGGAAAGGTTACTACAAGGAGCTGGAAGCGCAGGTGCTCGCATACCTGTCACTGGTCGGCTCCGGGGACCCGGTGCTCATGCAGGCCGCCCTCTGCGAGCGACTGCATCGTGACATCCGCGTTCTCGCGGATGAGGACGACGACCGCTTCCGGCACCTCATCGACTGGGCGGGTCTGCGCCCCGAGCTCGCGGACGAGTTCCTGAAGCTGCGCCCGGGCCGGGGCCCCATCTCCGGTCCGATCTCCGCCGCTATGCGCGCGCTCTACGACGAGCGCATGCGGCTCACCGGGCAGAACGGGATCTCCGATTACGATCTGGGTTTCACCAACTTCCTCTACACGTACGAGGAGGGCCGGCCGGTCCCCGCCGGCGCACCGTAACCGAGGTGGCGGAGCCGAGTCCCTTTCGCGAAGATATCCGCGCGATCCTCGACGCGGCCGTGGCCGCGGTGGATCCGCTCGCGGTCGTATCCCGTTCCGTGCGGCTGGAGGGCGATTCGCTGACCGTGCGGGGCGTTGCCGCGGTGGATCTGTCGGCCCTCCACGCCGTGTGGATCGTGGGCGCCGGGAAGGCCTCCAGGCGCATGGCCGAAGCCGCGCTCGGCGTGCTCGGGGCGCGGGTGCGAGGCGGGGCGATCGCCGCCCCGGCCGGCAGCGCGCAGTCGCTCGACGGGCTCGAGGTGTGGGAGGCGGGGCATCCGATCCCCGACGCGCACGGCCTCGCGGCGGCCGGTGAGGCGCTCCGCGCGGCGAACCGCGCGGCCCCGAACGACCTAATCCTGTGCCTTCTCTCGGGCGGCGCTTCGGCGCTCTGGTCGGCCCCTCCGGACAGCGTTCCACTCGCGGACCTGCGCGTCCTCACGCGCGAGCTGCTGCGCGCCGGAGCTCCCATCTCCGAGCTCAACACCGTGCGCAAGCACCTGTCCCGGATCGCCGGCGGCCAGCTCGCTCGCGCCGCCGCCCCCGCACGGATCCTCACGCTCGCCATCTCCGACGTCATCGGGGCGCCGCCCGACGTGATCGGCTCCGGGCCCACCCTCCCGGACCCGACCACCTACGCCAGCGCCCTCGAGATCCTGCGCCTCCGCCGCGTCGCGGCCCCGCAGTCGGTGACCAGACACCTGCTGCGCGGCGCCGCGGGCGAGATCGACGAGACGGCGAAACCCGGAGAGCTCGACAACCTCGCCGGGTTCCACCTGCTCGCCTCCGTCAGCGAGGCGCTGGCCGGGGCCGGTAAGGCGGCCGAACGGCTCGGCTACCGCGTGGAGGTGCTCTCGGAGACGCTGGAAGGCGAAGCCCGAAAGGTGGGAGCGCAGCTCGCCCGAGCCGCCCTGCAACGGCGTGACGACGGGGCCGGCCCCGTCGCGCTGCTCTGGGGCGGCGAGACGACCGTCACCGTAACGGGTCAGGGGAAGGGCGGGCGCAACCAGGAGCTAGCGCTCGCCGCCGCGCTGGTCCTGGAGGGCGAGCCCGCTGTCGCGCTGGCCAGCTTCGGCACCGACGGCATCGACGGCCCCACCGACGCCGCTGGTGGCCTGGTCGACGGCGACACGGCCCGCGTCGGCCGCTCCGCCGGCTTCGACCCGCTCGGCGCCCTCACCGACAACGATGCATACGCCTTCCTCGATGCCGCAGGGGCCCTCCTCATGACCGGACCCACCGGGACGAACGTCAATGACGTGGTGGTGGCGCTGATCGGAGAGAAACGATGAATGATGAAACGAACTCACGTCCATCTCTCATTCGTCGTTCATCCTTCATAATCTCTCCATCAGCATCCCCAGCACCGCGTCCGGGTTTTCGGTGTTGATCCAGTGGCCGCCGGTCAGCTGGTGGAGGAAGACGCGGCCAGTGGCGGCGCCGGCGGCCTCGACGCGTGCCGCCTGGCCGACGTCGATGGCGTTGGAATCAGTAGCCTTGACGATGTGAACCTCCACGCCGGGAGGGGGCGTTTCGATCACGTCCCACACGTCGGCATGGAAGTAGTCACGCAGCATCTCCTCCACGCCGTCCCAGTCGAGGCGCCAGCGGAAGCGGCCGTCGTCCCCGCGCTCCAGGTTCATCGCCAGCCACTGGCCCAGCGGCTTCTCGTAGCCGTGCTGCACCAGCGCATCGGCGAACTCGTCGCGGGAGCCGAACTCGGCCGGGAGCGAGCGGACGATCTCCACCACCCGCCAGGTACTCCCTTCCGGCTCGCGCACCCGCAGCGTCGAATCGATCACCCACGCCTGCCTCAGCTCACCGGCGTGGTGACGAACGTATACGAGCGCGACCTTGCCCCCGAACGAGTGCCCGAGCACCGCCGCGGCGTGGAATTCCAGCCCTTCCACCAGACGCTCCACATCGCTCGCCGCGGAGGCGAGCGTGTGCGGCCCCTCGAAGCCTTCCCGGGACGCGCCGTGCAGGCGCAGGTCGATCAGGAGGATTCCCCACTCCGGACGCGCCTCGACGAGCCGTCGGGCGATGCTCCCCCAGTTCCGACCCGAGCCGTAGATCCCGTGCAGCACCAGGAGCCACCGCTCCGGCGTGCTGCCCGCCGCCACTACCCGGGTGTGTGCGAGGGTCGGCATGGGGTTCGTCATCGACGTAAGAGAGGAATTTTGAATCTAAATCTTGAATTGCATCCCGCTCAGCGGGGGCGGGTCACACGGACACCACGCTCCGCACGCGCCGGAGGAGGGCTTTGGCCCCCTTCCCGCGGGGGCGCAGAAAGCATACCGGATAGGGAACAGGGAACAGCGGGGCCCACAGCGTAGCGGCCCGGGCAGGCTCTTCCCTGCTCCCTGCTCCCTGTTCCCTGTTCCCTGTTCCCTATTACCTTTCCGGCCATGATTCACCTTGAAAACGTGATCAAGGATTACCGCAGCGTGCTGCCCGGGCTGCGCGGGAGCTCGGTCCGGGCGCTCGACGGGGTGACGGCGCACGTCACCCCGGGCACGGCTCTCGGGATCATCGGGTTGAATGGCGCCGGCAAGAGCACGCTTCTCAATCTGCTGCTTGGTTATCTACGCGCGACGAGCGGATCGGCGCCCATCGGCGGGCTAGAGCCTCGCGCGTACGCGCAGCGGCATGGCGTGAGCTACATCCCCGAGCGCGTCGCCATCCCGCCGAAGCGCAGTGTGCGAGGCGCCCTGGAGGCTTACGCGATGCTCGGCAACGCCGGGCTCGACGCGCAGGATCGCGTGAACAGCGCTATCAACCGGCTCGGGCTCACGGAGTTCGAGCGGCGGCGGGTGGGGACTCTGTCGAAGGGGAATCTGCAGCGGCTGGCCGTCGCGCAGACGCTGCTCGCGGACCGGAAGCTGATGGTGCTGGACGAGCCGACCGACGGGCTGGACCCCGTCTGGGTCGCGGAGCTCCGCAAGATCATTGGGGATTGGCGAAGGGGGGACCCCGAACGCGTGCTGATCGTAGCCTCCCACAACCTTCCCGAGGTGGAGCGGCTCACCGACAGGGTGCTGGTGCTTCACGCCGGCCGCGTTCGCGAAGAGATCGACCTGCGCGGCGCGAAGCCAGGATCGCCGAAGTTGGAAGAACGGTTCCTAGAGCTGGTGTCCGGCTGGAGCGAAGCCGCATGATCGGCATCCTCCTTCGCGACCTCCGCTGGCGCGTCCTGCTCGTGTTCCTCGTGGCCCTGGTGCTCTACTTCCTGGAGCCAGCCTTTCACCAGCACGACGTAGCCGATCCGGAGTTCGCCGAGGAGCTGGGGCCCATCGGCGTCTCGGCCACCCTTGCGTACCTGGCAGGGTTGGCGATGATCGTTCTCCTCGCAGGCTTCGTGTCGAGCGATCGGCGCGAGGGCTACGCGCAGATGTACTTCTCGCAGCCCACCTCCCCGCTGGCGTTCTATGCGCTGCGCTGGGTCCTCGCCTTCGCGATCGCCATCATCGCGGCCGTCGCCTTTCTCATCGTCGGTCAGTTCGTCGCCTGGGGCGGCGCGAGGGGGGGCGGCAGCGGGCTCCTCCTCCCCCTGCTGACCGCGAGCGTTTATGGCGGAATCATGGCCTTCCTCTCCGTCGCCCTCCCACGCGGCGATGCGTGGGTCGCATTCATCCTCTTCCTCCCCACCTTCTTCCCCCAGGTCCTCGACCTCCTGCAGACCACCATGCCGCCCGGCGCCTACCGCCTGCTGCTCTTCGCCCTCCCACCGCAGACCGCCCTGCAGGACGTATATCAGGGCCTTCTCCTGCATGACCTCGCCTGGGGCTCCGTCGTCTTCGTGCTCGGTTACTCCGCCGCGTGGCTCATCGCCGCCACGCTGATGCTGAGATTCCGCGAGTGGGCGTGAGGGGAACTGCAGTCAAAAGTCTTCAGTCTGAAAGACTGAAGACGTTCGATGCAGTTCCTACCCCCGAATCGACTTCCTTCGGCCCCCGGTCCGCTCCAGGTAGTCGAGCCCGTTGCGGGTGATGCTCACCAGCGGACCCGCGCCGTGGTAGACGATGTAGCCCTTACGATCGAGGAACTCCAGCACGCGAAAGAGCTCCTCCCGCCAGATCCCGAGGTCCTGCGCAAACGGCGACACGACCAGAGTGTTCCCGGACTTCCCCTCCGACGCGCGATAGACCGCGGCGAGCACCTCGAAGCGCATGCGCTCCTCGCGCCAGCGCTGGCGATGCTGCCACGATTCACTGTCGCCGGGTGCCGCCATTCGCCTTCGGGTTCACATGGTTCGGTACTAGGGAGGCGGGAAGCCATGCAAGGACTAAGCCATTGCGGGACATACACTTGAGCGCTCCGCTCGTCGGCGGCTCAGCGGATCGTGCGCCGGGTCCCCGCGTCGAGTTGGATGTATCGCAGACCTCGTGGAGCGAGACGAATGCGCGGCCCGGCACGCAGATAATCCACGTAGCCCTGCTCGGCGAGGAACTCGACCACCGCGAACGTCTGCACCCGCGAGAGGCCTATCTCGAAGCCGATCCCGCCGGCGTGGACGACGGCGTGTGGATTGTCCCTGGTAACCTGGTATAGCCGCATCAGGAACTCGTAGCGTGCGCTCTCTTCCGATTGGCGGTTCCTCCAGTCCGGGCCCAAGTCTCTCCTGAGTGCTCGTGGACGAAAACCCTTGTCAGGAGGGGATTTAGCAAAATGCAAGCCAGTGCGGAGCAACGTTTGGGCAGGCGGTTCCGGGTGGTGCGGCGGTGCCCACCGTCAGGCGCGGAGTGCCTTGACGAGGTGGAGAACCAGACCATCGTCGACTGAGATCGTCTCGCCGCCCAGGAGCGGGCGTCCGCCGGAGGTCGCGCCGGTGCCGTCGGGCAGATAGCCGCGCCTTGCATAGAGGCGTTGCGCGGGTCCATAGTCGGCGTACAGTCCCACCGCGAGGCCGAGGTAGCCGCTCCGCTGGACGGCGTGCTGCTCCACCGCGTCTAGCAGAGCGGTGGCGATCCCTGCTCGGCGCGCGGATGGCAGGACGTACAGGTCGTGGATCTCCGGGATGCCCGCGCGCCGAAAGGGTGGATAGTCGGCGTCCCAGCTGAGCGTGAGGTACCCCGCGACCGCCGTATCCCGGTGCGCGACCAGGAAGAGCCGCAAACCGGCTTGCTGTTCCACGAGAAAGCGGTCGAGCTGCTCCTGGCCGCGAGCGGCGCCCTCGCACAGACAGGCCTCCTCGAGCCGCTCCACGTCTTCAGCCGTGGCAACGCGTACGGTGCTCACAGCGGATCTCTCCAACATCCGTGAACTGCCTTTCGCTCGAGTGGTGAAGGGGAATCCGCGCGTAATCGGCGGCGCGGGGAGTCGGGTCGAGGGGGCGCTCAGCAGCCCGGAAACGAAAGAGCCCCCTGCGCACCGCCGTTCGGGTCGGTGCTGGAGGCTCTTCCGCTATTCGTACCCGGATGTTGCGGGGAGGCGCAAGGCACGCCAGCTCACTCAGCCGCCTTCCAGCTCCCGCACCGCGCGCTCCGCCGCGGCGAACCCCACCTTGGAATGTGTGCCGTCGCAGAATGGCTTGTTCGTCGAGGCACCGCAGCGGCAGAGTGACACGCGCTTTTTGGCGCTGATGTCGTACGCCGTCCCGTCCGCGTCCACGATCGTCACCGGTCCTTCCACGAGATAGGAGCCGTTCTCCCGGACCGTGATCTTCACCGGCTGCTGGTTCTGCTGCTGGTTCTGCTGCTCCTCCATGTATCCCCTCCTCGAAGTGGCCGCGGCTCGCTGGACGACCCCGGCCTCGCAAGCGGTGAGCCAGGGCAGAGCTGACCTCCTGTTCGCCGGTTGACACTATCACCCAGACATATATTATCACTTAGCTTACACGACGCTCACCGCCCCCGAATCGCCCATCTTCCGTGCGGGTGCTCCCGATGCCAGACCGTCTCCCGCGAGCCACGGACCACGGGCTCGTCCCGTCGCGTCGCTCGTTCCTGAAGCGCCTTGGTGTCGGGGCGTTCGGTGCCGCGCTCGGGCTGCCGCATCTCGCGTGGCGCGATTTCCGGCCGATGCGCATCGCTCGCATCGAGGTGTTCCCCATCCTCTATCCGATGGTCGGCCGCTTCAAGTTCTTCGAGGGGCCGGAGGGCTCACCGACGGGTCGCTCGGCCGCCGTGGTAAAGATCACGGCGGAAGACGGCACCATCGGCTGGGGGGAAAGCCTGCCGATCCCGAAGTGGAGCTACGAGACGCGCGAGTCGGTGACCAGCACGATCCGGAGCTATCTGGCCCCGGAGCTGATCGGGCACAACGCGTTCGACATCGTAGGTGCGCACGCGATCATGGACCGCAACATCGCCGCGGGATCCTCCACGGGCGCGCCGATGGCGAAGGCCGGGGTCGACATCGCGCTGCACGACCTGGCGGGCAAGCTGATGAATGTGTCGCTGGCGCAGCTCTGGGGCCGCCCCGAGGGCGGGCGGATCACCCTGAGCTGGACGTGCAACCCGGTGAAGCTGGAAGATCTGGACGCGCTGATCGACGAGGGGTTGAAGCGCGGCTACCGGAATTTCAACGTCAAGGTCTCGCCAGACCCGAAGTTCGATATCGAGCTCTGCCGTCGCGTGAAGCAGCGCGTGCCGGGCGGCTTCCTCTGGGCGGATGCCAACGGCGGCTACGATCTCCCGACCGCGCTCGCGGTGGCGCTCGTCCCGGCGTCGCTGATCGGCTCGACCAACGCGATGATCCGCGTCGCCGCGATCGTCGCGGGCTCGACGCTCGCGGTGCTCGTCGCCGCCCGACGCGAGCAGCGCGAGCGGCGTGCGTGTGTCCCCCGACGCGCGAAACGCCGCGTCCACCACGAAGTAGCCGAAGATCAGCGGCATCCCGAGCAGGTAGGTGCCCAGGTACTCGCGCGCGAGCGCGGCCACCTCGGGCGGCGTGCCCATCGCGCCGACCAGCTGGCCGAGCCAGACGGTGCCGGCGACGGCGAGCGACCCAGCGCCGGACCTGGACCGCCGACCGAGGACGACGCCCGCACCGACCAGCGCTGCGCCGGCGAGCAGCAGCAGCCCGGCGAGCACGACCGGGTCGGGATGCCAGCTGCTCCACAGCGTCGCGGGCACGGAGACGCCGTCATGCGCCAGCTGCACGCTCAGCACGCCTCGAGCACCAGCGCCGGCAGCCCGACCATCAGCACGGTCACCAGGGCCAGCAGCGACAGCAGGAAGCCGACGAACGAGATCGGCTCGTGGTCCACCAGCAGGTCAGAC
>JAHWJV010000339.1 GCA_019348265.1 Gemmatimonadota bacterium | reverse complement strand
CCCCGTTCGGGAAAAGAGCTGCGTTTTCCCGCTGGAGGTGATTCGGCTCTGTCGAGAGCTGCGAGGGTCACGCAAGCTCGAATGATCGAGACAGATTCTCGGGCGGGTACGAGCCTGGGAGCGGACGTCGCGGAGGCTCTATCGGGGCAGAGCCGGCGAGACCTTCATGCAATAATGGCTAACGCGTCGAAGGAGGCTCGAGAGGCGTGCTACTGGCTCCGGCTCGTGCGAGACTCGGAGCTTTCTTACCGAGCAGCGCGTGCAGGATCGAGTGCGGCGCTCCGAGGAGCTCATCCGACTGCTTACTGCGATCGTCAAATCGTCTCGGCCGTCTAATTCAAAATTCAACATTCAAACCCAAACATATGCCAGCGGTTTCTCGCCCCGCCGCGTTGTCCCTCATGCACCAATGGGTCGAATCCGAAAGCCTGCGCCGCCACATGTACGCCGTGGAAGCCGCCATGCGGGCGTACGCCCGCAAGAGCGGTGCGGACGAGGAGCTGTACGGGATCACCGGACTCGTGCACGACTTCGACTACGAGAAGCGCCCGGATGAGCATCCCGTTCCGGGGGCGGCGGTGCTGGCGGAGCTCGGGTATCCGGATGAGCTGGTGCACGCGGTCCTCGCGCACGGGTACCCGGCGCGCAGCGATGTGCCGCCGCACACCGATCTGGACCGGACCCTGCGCGCCTGCGACGAGGTGACGGGGTTGATCACCGCCGCCGCGCTCGTGAGGCCCTCGCGCTCGCTCAGCGATCTCGAGGCGAAGTCGGTGATGAAGAAATTCAAAGACCGTGCGTTCGCCGCGGGGGTGGATCGGGAGGAGGTGACGCACAGCGCTCAGGAGCTCGGGATCGATCTGAAGGACCACATCCAGTTCGTCATCGAGTCCATGCGCGGCATCGCGGACGAGCTGGGACTGGGGGGCGCGGAGCGCCGATAGAAACCGGGACGCGCGAGCGACACGTCCTCAATAGGTTCGAGGCCTCCGACCACATCGGGCGCCGAAAGGTGCTGAGAACCACCGGGAGAACCGCTAGCGTATCCGCAAGCGCGCTCAGCCAGAACGTGACGACACGTACCGCGTAGCTGGGGGCAAATACCCGTACAATCCCCCGAGAATGATCGGGAGCAGTGGTCTAGCCGGACGAGGAGCCGCCCGTGCCAGAGCCGGCCAGGGGGCGACACAAAGGAGCCGCTCGGTCCGCCACATTGGCCTGAGTCGTGCAGATGTCGAAGCTTGTGGAAACTGTGGGAAGGGTGGACAACAGAGTGTCCGCCACCGCCAGGTGCGGCTGCGAATACCCCTTCAAGAAAGCCCCCCGCATGCTGAAGAGATTCCCCGAGTACGGCCGGCTTCCGGGTGCCCCGTCGGTCGTCGACAAGCTCCGCTTCGAGATTTTGGGGCGGATCCATACAGGCGTCGTTCAACCAGGCGACAGGTTGGAGAGCATTCGCGAGCTCGCGAACCGCAATCGTGTGGATCACCGGGCGGCGGCGCGAGCGTATCGTCAGCTGGAGAGCGAGGGGTTGGTCGAGGTGCGGGCGAAGTCGGGAGTCTTCGTCTCGCGGTCGGTTGGCTGGGCGGCGGACGGTGAGCAGGGGCGATCCTGGGCGGCCGAGATTCTGTGGGACGCGTGGGAGAAAGGGATCCCGCGGGCATCACTTTGCAGCCTGTTCGGAGGGGTTCTCTCGGCACCGCTGCGTTGCGGATGCATCGAATCGAACGAGGACCACATGGTCGCGCTCACCGGCGAAATCGGCAGGATACTCTCGCTCGAGGTGATCCCCATTCTCGTCGACACGGCGGCGAATGAGGAAACGCCTCCGGCACCGGAGATCGCCGACGTGGACATGCTCGTGACCACCGTGTTCCACGCCAGGCATGCGCGAGCGGTGGCGGCGGCCGCCGGGAAACCGCTGGCCATCCTGAACGTGAACCCGGAGTTCGCCGCCGCAATCGCCAAACGCCTCGCCGGTGGTCCGATCACGGCGGTCATCGCCGACGAGAGATACTCCGCGAGAGCGAGCGACTTCTTTTCCGCGGTGGGTTACCGCCTTGCTCCGCGATTCGTGTTGGCGGCGGAGGCGCGTCGCCTGAGGGTCGATTTCCAGGACGACCGGGTCCTGGTGACTCGGGCGGCACGACGGCGGCTCGGGCTCGAGGAGTTCCACCTGGTCCCTTTGAAGCGAATGATGTCGGACGAGTCCGCGCGGGCGCTCTGCGAGATCGTCGCCGCCGCGGCACCGCGGCAGGCTGCTCGCCCGCACGAAAACGCGCCGCAGGTACAGCCATTGGCGCCCGCCGCGGCGTCGGCCGTCTTCGCGGAGCCGCTCGACGACTTCCGGCCCGTCGAGAGGCCGGTCGAGGAGATCGCCGAAGAGGTGCAGCTCGCACTCGAGCAGCAGGGGATGTTCGCGGCCCTGCGGGTGCTGAATGGCACGACTCCGCACCGGTTCACCGGTCTGTACCGGTTCGAGCCGGACTGGGTGCGGAGCGTCGTACTCTATGATCGTCAGAACCCGCACCTGCAGGTCGGAGCGGACGTCCCTATACACGAGTCGTACTGCGTTCTCACCGCCGAGGCGGGTGACGAGTTCTGCGTCGGGAATGCTCTCGGCGACGCGCGGCTCCAGGGGCACAAAGCCCAGGGCGCGGTGCTCTGCTACTGTGCGGTTCACCTCAAGGACGCTGCAGGCGCTTCCTGGGGGACGATCTGCCACTACGACTTCCGGCCGTCCCAGATTCACCCGAACACCACCGCCGTTCTGAAGGCCGTTCAGCCCCTGTTCGAGGCCGTTCTGGGCCCGGCCGTCCCGTATGTCCGAACCCTGCCGGATTCCGCGCGAGCACGGCCGCGGGTTCCGATCGACACGATGCGCCGGAGCACCGAGGAGGCGCGAAGGGCTCCGAAACCGCCGCCGCGAACCCACCCGTCGCCGTTCACGAGCGGCGCCTCGGCGGGGATGTAGCGACGAGCGCGAGTCGGAGGCGAGCCGTCGATTGCTCCCGATGTCGGGTGGTCGGAAAAGGGGTGGACGGCGGATCGATCAGCCGGTCGCGCGCGCAGAGTCGACAGCGCGCCACGGCTAGCGGCATTTAGCGGTGAGATCGGACCGGGCCTTGCGGAAGGACGCCGATCCTTCGCGTTCACTCGAGCCCGTGCAGGAAAGCCATTATGACCGAGTACTTCGGGTACGCCGCTGGTGTTCTGACGGTGGTGTCCTTCCTTCCGCAGGTAATCCGTACCTGGCGCACCAAGCAGACGGACGATCTCTCGTTCGGGATGTTCGCGCTGCTCGTGACCGCTGGTGGGCTCTGGATCACATACGGGGTCATGAGCTCCGACTGGCCCGTCATCGGCACCAACGTGGGTACGGTTGCACTGAACTGCGCGATCCTGACGGCGAAGCTCCGCTACTCCTGAACGTCCCGGTCTGACTCGGGAGCAGTCAGACAACGGTGGGATAACCGGGTGCTGGGATTCGCGTGCGGCCCACTCTCAGCCCCCTTGGCCGCGGCGTACGGCAGCGGCGCAGCCAGCAGGGTCGCCAGGACGACGGCGGTGACGGGCAGACGGCGCATGCGAACCTCCCGTGCAGGTGTTGTGGCAGCGTCTCCTCTTTCGCCGGACGCACGTGACTTCCTGCACGGCCAGCGCAGAATCGCTGGCCGCTCTGCGGCCCGGATGTGGCGATCACGCACGTTCGCACCCGCCCGTTGATCGCCACATCCCGGCGCGGGTCGTGATGTGGCGATCACACACGCTCGCGCCGCCCGTTGATCGCCACATCCGGGCGCGGGCCGGCTGAGTGCGCGGAGCTGCTCCGGCGTCGGAGCGCTCCGGCAGGAGTGGGACCTGCGTACGGCGAAGTTCGCCGTCAGCCCCGGACCTTGGAGACCCGCATGCACCGCGTGGTCCGCTCGACCCTGATCGCCGGCCTGACCGGCACGCTCATGGTGACGCGGCCTGGGCGGGCATCGGCCTCGCCCCGGTCCCGCTGCCGTCGGTGCCGAACGAGCCCCTGCAGGCGAACGGGCTCGAGGCGTCCGCTCCGGACACGGCTGCCGGACGCCGCGCCGCCGCATGGACGCGCGCGACGGTGCGTGCCGGGCAGATCCTCGTCGGCGGCGACGGCCTCCTCCTCGAAGGACAGACGCTGTACGCGATGCGTAATAGCGCCAAGACGCTGGTCACGCTGCGCCTCGCCCCGACGTCGCCTCGGGGAGCGTCGTCACCACGACGAGCGACCCGGACTTCGATTTCCCCACCACCATCGCGCGGGCGGGCGACCGCCTCCTGGTCAG
>JAHWJV010000338.1 GCA_019348265.1 Gemmatimonadota bacterium | reverse complement strand
CGGTACCACATCATCGCGCGCGGCAACACGCTGACGCTGATCGTGAACGGCCACGTCACCGCGATCTTCATCGACGACGACGTGGAGAACCGCTCGCTCGAGGGGGTGATCGGCCTGCAGATGCACACCGGGCCGCCGTTCCGGGTCGAGTACCGCAACCTGTACCTGAAGCCGCTGTGAGCTGAGACGCCGGGGGCGCGCCTGCGGCTCTGACCGTGACAGCTGCGGGTTGCCCCTGCGAGCGGCGAGTCTTACGCTTCGAGTCCGACCCGAGACCTCCTCGCTTCCCGAGACTGTGCCGCTGTGGCCGCAGAGAAACGTCTCCGGAGAGCACGATGCAACCTACCAGGCCAACTTCCATGCCCCTGCGCCCACCCTTCTCACGAGCCGTGGCTGTCGCCGCCGCGCTTGCCACCACCGTCCCCGCACTGAGGTCGCCCGGCTCCGCACAGACCGTCGCACCGAGCGCTTCGTCCGCAGCGATCACCGTCAGCCTCGGCCAACGGGTCGGCGAGATGTACCCGATGTGGGCGTACTTCGGCTACGACGAGCCGAACTACACGTATAGCTGGGAGGGGAAGAAGCTGCTCACCGAGATCTCCGAGCTGAGCCCGGTGCCCGTGTACGTCCGTGCGCACAACATGCTCAACACGCACGATGGGCCGCCGTCCGCCTTCAAGTGGGGATCGACCAACGCGTACACCGAGGACGCCGCGGGAAACCCCGTCTACAACTGGACGCTGGTCGACAGTATCGTCGACATCTGGGTGAACCGCGGCATGAAGCCGCTGATGGAGATCGGCTTCATGCCCAAGGCTCTGTCTACCAACCCTGAGCCGTACGGGCACGGCTGGAAACCCGGTGATCCGTACAACGACATCTACACCGGGTGGGCGTACCCGCCGAAGGACTACGCGAAGTGGAGCGAGCTGGTCTATCGCTGGGTGCGCCATTCGGTCGAGCGTTATGGCGCGCAGGAGGTGGAGAGCTGGTGGTGGGAGCTGTGGAACGAGCCGGACATCGGCTACTGGAAGGGCACTCCGGAGGAGTACCTCAAGCTCTACGACTACACGGCCGACGCGGTGAAGCGCGCGCTTCCCACCGCCCGCATCGGGGGGCCCACGGTGACGGGCGGAGGGTATCGGCTGATGACCACCTTCCTGGAGCACGCCCGCAACGGCACCAACTACGTGACGGGGAAGAAGGGGACCCCGCTCGACTTCATCGGCTTTCATGCGAAGGGCTCCCCGCAGTTCGTCGAGGGCCGCGTCCGCACGAACATGGCGCCGGAGCTTCGCAGCGTCGACCGCTTCTTCGAGATGGTCGCCTCGTATCCCGAGTTCAGAAACGTCCCGATCATTATCGGCGAGGCGGATCCCGAGGGGTGCGCCGCCTGCTCGGTCGCGTCCGGGTCGCGCCAGAACGCGTACCGCAACGGGACCATGTACTCCAGCTACACGGCGGCGTCGTTCGCGCGGATGTACGAGCTCGCGGACCAGCGGAAGGTGAACTTCGAGGGCGCGACCAGCTGGTCCTTCACCTTCGAGAACGTCCCCTGGTTCGACGGCTTTCGCGAGCTCGCCACCAACGGGGTGGGCAAGCCGGTGCTCAACGTATTCCGCATGTTCGGGATGATGGGCGGCGACCGCGTGGCGGTGCAGGGGAACAGCACGGATGCCAGGGAGATCCTCGCGCGCGGCGTTCGCGGCGAGCGCGCCGATATCAGCGCGCTAGCCTCGCGGCAGGGCGACGTCGCCTCGGTCATGGTCTGGAACTACCACGACGACGACGTCCCTGCCCCCGACGCCCAGGTTGAGCTGTCCATCCGCGACGTCCCGGCGGGCAGGGTCCTCGTCCACCACTACCGCATCGACGAGCGGCACAGCAACTCGTACTCCGCCTGGCTGCGGATGGGCGCCCCCCAGCAGGTGTCCAGGACCCAGTACGCCGAACTGGAGGCGGCGGGGAAGCTGCAGCTTCTCGACGCGCCGCGCTGGATCGATGCGGAGGCCGGAGCGGCGCAGCTCCGGTTCGCCCTCCCGCGCCAGGGCGTGTCGCTGGTGCGGCTCTCCTGGGATCAGCCGTAGCCAGCGCCGGAATCCACGCACCGGGCCATCCCGAGTTGGCGATGAATCCCTTCGACCTGAGCGGCCGGGTAGCCGTCGTGACCGGCGGCTACGGCGTACTCGGCGGCGGGCTGGCGGGTGGTCTGAGCGCGGCCGGTGCCCGGATCGCGATTCTAGGACGCCGCCCCGAGGCCGTGGACCGGAAGGTGGAGGAGATCCGCCGCTCCGGCGGGGAGGCGATCGCTCTGGTCGCCGACGCGCTCGACGAGCGGCAGGTGAAGGAATCGCGGGACGAGCTGTTGAAAGCGTGGGGTCGCGTGGATATCCTCATCAACGCCGCCGGGGGCAACGTCCCCCGCGCGCGCAGTGATGACCGTAGCATCTTCGCGGTGCCGATGGATGCGTTCGAGGAGGTGCTCCGGCTCAATCTCCACGCCACGGTGGTGCCATCGCTCGCCTTCGGCGAAGCGATGGCGGGCCAGGGCTCTGGCAGCATCGTCAACATCTCCTCCATGGCCGCCATGCAGGCCATCAGCGGCGTGCTCGGCTACTCGGTCGCCAAGGCCGGAATCGACAACTTCACCCGCTGGCTCGCGGTCGAGCTCGCCCGCAAGCACGGCGACCGCGTCCGCGTAAACGCCATCGCCCCCGGCTTCTTCGTCGCGGAGCAGAACCGCGCGGTCCTCCTCGCACCGGACGGGAGCTACACGCCGCGGGCACGCGCCATCATCGGCCAGACTCCCATGGGGCGCTTCGGCCGCCCTGAAGAGCTCATCGGCGCCGTTCAGTGGCTCTGCAGCGACGCGGCGTCTTTCGTGACGGGCGTGGTGCTGCCGATCGACGGCGGATTCAGCGCGTTCAGCGGGATCTGAACGAACTGATAGTGCGAGAGCGCGAGGGTGCGAAAGTACGAAAGTGCGAGAACCATGAGGGCAGCGGGGACCGTGCCGCGCCCGAGCCGCCGGGGTGAGCGCCCTCACCGCCGCGTGTCCCTCACCGAATGAACGCCGACTTCACTCTCGCACTTTCGCACCGTCGGACCCTCGCACTTTCCCTTCATGCCCCGCATCGGCTACCGCTGGACGATCGTCGCGCTGCTCTTCGCGGCCACGTCGATCAACTACATCGACCGGCAGGTGCTCGGCATCCTGGCTCCCTCGCTGCAGCGGGAGCTGGGGTGGTCGGAGACGGATTACGGGGCGATCGTCTCCTGGTTCAGCCTGGCGTACGGGATCGGGCTGCTGGGGATGGGGCGGCTTCTGGACAGGATCGGGGTGCGGACCGGGTTCTCTCTCGCGATCGTCGTTTGGAGCGCCGCGGCCATGGCGCACGCCCTGGCGAGGACGGCGGGTGGCTTCTCCGTGGCGCGGGCAATGCTCGGGCTCGGTGAGGCGGGGAACTTCCCCGGTGCGGTGAAGGCGGTGGCGGAGTGGTTTCCAAAGCGCGAGCGCGCCTTCGCGACGGGAATCTTCAACTCCGGCAGCAACGTCGGCGCGATCCTGGCGCCGCTGATCGTCCCCTGGATCGCGCTCACCTGGGGGTGGCGCTGGGCGTTCCTGGTCACCGGGGCAGTCGGCTACCTCTGGCTGGTGCTCTGGCTGTGGGTTTACCGCGCGCCCGAGAACCATCCGCGACTCTCCGAGGCGGAGCGCGCGCACATCCGCAGCGATCCGCCGGAACCGACCGGAACGATCCCGTGGTCTCACCTGATCCGGTACCGCCAGACCTGGGCCTTCATCGTCGGGAAGGCGTTCACCGACCCGGTCTGGCTCTTCTATCTCTTCTGGCTCCCCAAGTTCCTGGACGCAAGCTGGGGCGTGCAGCTCGCCGGGGTCGCCGCCGGGGGCGCTGATCGCGATTCCCACGCTGGCGCGCACGCGCACCCACCTGCACGACGGCGCCGGCCTGCGTGCGCTGCTGACCGAGCTGCTCCCGGTGGCGAGGATCGAGGAGCTGCCGGTCGCGTTCGCGTGCGCGGGCGGGCCCGGCGACGTCCGCGCCCTGGCCTCGGCACCGGGCGCGCTCTCGGTCTGGGGTGACGAGAGCCTGCAGCCTGCGGCCGCGTCGCCGACCAGCGCGGCCACCGCCACGGCCCCCGCCACGGCCGCCGACCTCGGCGTCGACGGCTCCGGGATCTCCTTGGCCGTCGTCGACAGCGGCCTGGACGGCCGGCACGAGGCGTTCGCCGGGCGCGTGCGCAGCAACGTGCGGGTGCTGGTGTCGCACCGCGAGTTCCTCGGTCCCGG
>JAHWJV010000337.1 GCA_019348265.1 Gemmatimonadota bacterium | reverse complement strand
CTCTTCCGATCTATGTTCAGCGAGTTCCCGGTTCCCGTGTAGTCGCGGTAGAAGCGAGGATTCTCCGGGAGCAGGCGGTAATAGGTCGGGTTGTCGATGCCCTTGAAGGAGAGGGTGGGGCCGAGGTGGTGCCCTTCGGCGGTGTGGTTGTACACGACGTCCAGGATCACCTCCAGCCCGGCCCGGTGCAGCTTCCTCACCATCTCCTTGAATTCCCGGACCTGCTGCCCGTAATCGCGGGCCTGCGCGTACCTGCCGGCGGGCGCGAAGAAGTTGATGGAGCTGTACCCCCAGTAGTTGCGCAGCCCCTTGTCCGCGAGAAACGACTCGTCAGCGATCTCGTGCACGGGGAGGAGCTCCACCGCCGTCACGCCAATCGACTGCAGGTGCTCGATCACGGCCGGGTGGCTCAGCGCGGCGTAGGTCCCGCGCAGCTGCCGCGGCACGCGCGGATGGAGCTTCGTCAGCCCCTTCACGTGCGCCTCGTAGATGACCGTCTTGTGCCAGGGGATCGCGGGCGGCTTGTCACCCTTCCAGTCGAACGACGTGTCGACCACGACCCCCTTCGGAATCCCACCGGCGTCATTCTCGTCGTCCAGCACCCAGTCCTCGCCGGGCTGGCCCGCCATGTACGCGAACGGCCAGGTCGAATAGTCGACCCGGCCGGCGAGCGCGCGCGCGTATGGGTCGATCAGCAGCTTGAATGGATTGAAGCGGAGGCCGCGAGCCGGCTCGTAGCGCCCGTTGACCCGGTAACCGTAGAACGTCCCCGGCCCCAGGTCGGGGAGATAGCCGTGCCAGACGAAGGCGGTTCGCTCGCGCAGGCGAGCGCAGTGTCTCGGCTCGACCGAATCCGGACGATCGAAGAGGCAGAGCTCGACCTCGGAGGCGTTCTCGGAATAAAGCGCGAAGTTCGTCCCCTTCCCGTCCCAGGTGGCGCCGAGTGGAAACGGACGCCCGGGCCATACGATCATTGACGCTCTCCGTAGCGCACTCGACTCGCGAGCTCAGCACCTTGCAGGTGGGGCTAACGGTCGGGGCATGATGATCTTCCACTCGCGCGAGACGGGTCGTCGCTGCTCGCGCTGATCGAATGGTTTGCGTGCTTCTTGCAACTCCCGAACCGCCGCGGATCGAGCCGCGAAGCAGACGCGGGAGATCCCGCCTTACCCCGTTGATCCGGTTCATGACCAGAGGAACACGCCGTCCGCCACACGCCCCGCTCTCCACCTATCGGTTCCAGTTCAACCAGACGTTCCGCTTCCGCGACGCGACCGCGCTGGTGCCCTATCTCAGCCGACTCGGCATCGACTGGCTGTACGCATCGCCATATCTGCAGGCGCGGCCCGGCAGCACGCATGGGTACGACATCTCCAGCCACAGCAAGCTGAACCCCGAGATCGGCACGCCTGAAGAGCACGGGGAGATGGTGCGCGCCGTGCGCGAGCATGGGATGGGGCATCTGATCGATATCGTGCCGAATCACATGGGCATCGGGCAGCCGGAGAACGAGTGGTGGATGGACATTCTGGAGAACGGCCCCAGCTCGATCTTCGCCCCCTTCTTCGACGTCGACTGGAACCCGATAAAGCCGGAGCTCGTGGGCAAAGTGCTCCTCCCGGTTCTCGGGGATCAGTTCGGGCGCGTGCTGGAGAACGGTGAGCTGCAGCTCGTATACGAGGGGGATGGCCGCTTCCGCATCCACTACCACGAGCACGTCTTCCCGGTGTCGCCGAAATCGTCGTCGCTGCTTCTCCAGGCAGCGCTCGAGCGGGTAAAGGGTCGCCTGGAGGACGACGACGCGGACCGGGTGGAGCTCGAGAGCATCGTGACCGCGCTGGAACACCTCCCCTCGCGCGATCGGACGGACCCCCAGAGCGTCGCCGAGCGGAAGCGGGAGAACGTGGTGACGCGGCGGCGCGTTGCGGCACTCTTCGAGGGCGCGCCGCTGGTCCGTGAGGCGATCGACGAGTCGCTTCGCGAGTTCAACGGCCAGCAGGGAAATGCGCACAGCTACGATCGCCTGGAGCGCGTGCTCTCCGACCAGGCTTACCGCCTCGCGCACTGGAGGGTCGCCGGCGAGGAGATCAACTACCGCCGCTTCTTCGACATCAACGACCTCGCCGCGCTGCGGATGGAGAACCCGGTCGTCTTCGAAGCCACCCAGGCATTCGCGCTCGACCTCGCGGCTGCCGGCGTGGTCGACGGGCTGCGCATCGACCATCCCGACGGGCTCTACGACCCTCGCAAATACCTCCGCGACCTGCAGGCGGAGGGCGCCCGCCGGACGGAGGAGCCCCCCATTTACGTCACCGTCGAGAAGATCCTGACGGGCGACGAGGAGCTGCCGGAGGATTGGGAGACCGCCGGCACCGTCGGCTACGAGTACCTGAACCGGCTGAACGGCCTGTTCGTGGACACCCGGAACGAGGCCGCGCTGAACCAGCTCTACGCGGAGGTGATCGGCCGCTCGCCCGGGTTCGAGGACCTCGTGTATCGCAACAAAAAGCTGATCCTGCGGGCCGCGCTCGCGAGCGAGTTGAACGTGCTCTCTTACCTCCTCGACCGTATCTCCGAGGACAACCGGCGCTTCCGCGACTTCACGCTCGGCAGCCTCACGGACGCCCTCCGCGAGACGATCGCTTGCTTCCCGGTGTATCGGACGTACATCGACGCGCACTCGGGGCATCTCGCCGTACGCGATCGGGGGTATATCGATCAGGCGATCCGTGGCGCCATTCGCCGGAATCCGGCTACCAGCCGCACGGTTTTCGAGTTCGTCCGCAACATCCTCCTGCTGCACTGGCCGGACGACCTGAGCGCCGAGGGCCGGGAGCAGCACGCGCAGTTCCTGATGAAGTTCCAGCAGCTCACCGGACCAGTGATGGCGAAGGGCCTGGAGGACACGACCTTCTACGTTTACAACCGGCTGGTGTCGCTGAACGAGGTCGGTGGCGAGCCGTCGCGATTCGGCGTCTCCCCGGCCGAGTTCCACGTCTGGATGATGGAGCGCCAGACCAGCTGGCCACTCGCCATGAGCACGACCTCGACCCACGACACCAAGCGCAGTGAGGACGTTCGTGCGCGCATCAACGTCCTCTCGGAGATCCCGGACGAGTGGGGCGAGCGGGTGAAGCGCTGGTTCGACCTGAACCGCGACCACAAAAAGACCACCGACGGCGAGGCGATGCCCGACGCGAACGACGAGTATCTGCTCTACCAGTCGCTGGTCGGCGCCTGGCCACTGGGCGAGAAGGAAGCAAGCGACCGCGAGGGATTCGTGGGCCGTGTGCAGCAGTACATGGAGAAGGCCACGCGGGAAGGAAAGGTCCATACTAGCTGGATCAGCCCGGCGGAGGATTACGACGCGGCGCTGCGGGAGTTCGTAGCGGCGGTGCTCGACCCCGAGCGCTCGAAGGAGTTCCTGGCCGACCTCATTCCGTTTCAGGCGAAGGTCGCGCGAATGGGGATGCTGAACTCGCTGTCGCAGACGGCGCTGAAGCTCACGTCCCCTGGCGTTCCCGACATCTACCAGGGCCAGGAGGTCTGGGACTTCAGCCTGGTGGATCCGGACAACCGCCGACCGGTGGACTACGCCGCGCGAGAGGCGATGCTGAACAAGCTGGCCCGCCAGATGGAAGGATCCGACAGGACCGCGCTCGCTGCCGAGATCGTCGCCGGCTGGGAGGACGGCCGGGCGAAGCTGTACCTCACGCACCTGCTGTTGACCTACCGACAGGCGAACCCGGATCTGTTCCGGAAGGGAGAGTACGTGCCGCTGGAGGCGCACGGCGTCCGGATCATGAGCATCGGCTTTATCCTCGATCCGACCAAGGCGCTGATCTGGCGTGGCCCGCTCGTCGCCCAGCTCATCAACCAGTTCCTCAACGATGTCCACTGGGGCGACCTGGATTACCTTGTGCTGGATCTGCCGCCGGGAACGGGCGATGTTCAGCTCACGCTGGTCCAGAAGATCCCGATCTCCGGGGCGGTGATCGTCACGACGCCCCAGGAAGTCGCCCTTGCCGATGCGGTCAAGGGCCTGAAGATGTTCCAGGAAGTGAAGACGCCGATTCTCGGCATCGTCGAGAACATGAGCGGATTCATCTGCCCCAACTGCGAGACCGTCCACCCGATCTTCGGTGAGGGTGGTGGTCAGCGCACCGCGGACGAGCACGGCGTCGAGCTGCTAGGCCAGATCCCGATCGAGCCGGCGATTCGCGCCGGCGGCGATACGGGCGCGCCGATCGTGGCGACGGCGCCGGAATCGGGGACCGGCCAGGCATTCGCTCATCTCTCTGTGCGCGTCGCGACCCAG
>JAHWJV010000336.1 GCA_019348265.1 Gemmatimonadota bacterium | reverse complement strand
GGCGCCCCGCCGGCGGGTGGGGTGGCGCGCCGGGTGGCGGCCTCCTGCGCGGAGCGCAGCTCCAGCACGACGGTGCTGTCCTCGTCGAGGAACGTCGCCTTCTCGACCCGGCCCGCCGCCGTGAGCGCCGCGACCTCGTCGAGCGTCACCTCGCGGCCGTCCGGGTCGCTGTAGAGGTAGGTCAGGCTGGTGGCGAACAGGGTGAGCAGGACCAGCAGCGACGCGACCAGCGCGAGGAACAGCTTCGGCGTCCGGGCGCCGCTGGCGGCGCGCTCGCGCCGGCGCGCCTCGAGCCGTGCCTTGACGCGGCCGAGGAAGCCGCTCGGCTCCGTCTGGAGTCGCCCGTCGATCCAGCCCGCGACCAGGCCATGGTCGTGGTTGCCCGGGACGAGGATCAGCTCGCCCCCGGGCCCGAGCGCCTCGCCGAGCTCGCCGAACAGCGGCGCGGCGAAGGCTCGGGGGTGGCGGCCGAGCTGAGGCGGACTTTGTGCAGTTGTGCGGGCGGACACCCACCCTGTCGAGATCCCCCGAGGAGCCATGATCTGCGTACTGCACGGATATTTGCTGGAGGGCTCCGGAAGCAACCTCTGGACACGCTCAGTGGTGGAGTCGCTCTGCCGTGACGGCGAAACGGTTCACCTGATGGCCCAAGAGAACCACCCCGAGCGCTACCCTTTCGTCTCCGAGGCCCGCCACTACCATCCGGACGGCGCGGTGGAGACCTTCTACCGGAACCCCGGAGGCGGCGTGGCGGGGTGCTGCATCCTCCACAAGCCGGTGCTCGGCGCCACGCTTCCGGTGTACGTCTGGGACCGCTACGAGGAGTTCTCGCGGGTGGTGCCGATGGTGGACCTCGGGGACGAGGAGGTCGAGTCGTACCTGGAGAAGAACGTGCGCGCTCTGACGCGGATCGTGCGGGACAACGGGGTCACGGCGATCCACGCGAACCACGCCGTGCTGATGTCGGTGGTGGCGCAGCGGGTGAGCGAGGCGGAGGGGATCCCGTTCGCCATCATGCCGCACGGAAGCGCGCTGGAGTACGCGGTCAAGCGCGATCCGCGCTTCCTGCGGCTGGGGACGGAGGCCTTCACCGCGGCACGGCTCGTCTTCGTGCACGGGGACGAGATGCGGGCGCGAGTGCACGCGATCTTCCCGAACGTTCCCGGTCTGGAGGAGAAGATGCTGGATCTCCATCTTGGGGTCGACACGAGCCAGTTCGAGCCGGTCCCGCGCGCGGAGCGTCCGCGCAAGGCGGCACAGCTGATGGAGTCGCTGGCCGGCCTCCCCCGGGGCCGGACCCCCGCCCAGACCGATGCGATGCTCGCGGGGCTGCGCGGGGATCTCGCAGGCGCCACCCTGCAGGACGCGCTGGCGATCGGCCGTGACTTCGTCTCCAAGGTGCCCGACGCAGAGCTGGAGGTGAAGCTCGGGGCGATCGATTGGAAGGCCGATGCGACGCTGCTGTACGTGGGTCGCCTGATCTCGGCGAAGGGCGTGCAGGAGGTGATCGCGGCGCTGCCGCTGCTGCTCGAGCGGACGCCGAAGCTGCGCCTGGTACTGGTCGGCCACGGGCCGCTCCGCGAGCCGCTGGAGGCGATGGTCTGGGCGCTGGAGCACGGGGAGAGGGCGCTGTTCGAGCAGATCGTCGCCGAGGGGCGGGCGCTGGAGGGCGATCCGGAAGGAGAGGGCGGGGGACAGGAGCTGACCAAGGTCGCACTCTTCCTGGGCGCGCTCCGCGAGCGCGGAGAGCTGGACGCCTACTACGAGGCCGGACAGCGGCACGTGCGGCGCGACAAGGTGATCTTCACCGGCTATCTCACCCACCGCGAGCTGCGCTACCTCTTCCCCTGCTGCGACGCGGCGGTCTTCCCGTCGCTGGTCAAGGAGGCCGGCCCGCTCGTGTTCCTGGAGGCGCTCGCCAGCGGAGCCTTCCCGCTGGGCACCTACTTCGGGGGGATGAAGGCGAGCATCGATTCGGTGGCGGAGGCGCTTCCGCCTGAGGTCGCCGAGGCGATGAAGCTGGACCCGGCGCCGGAGAACACGGTGGCCGACATCGTCCGCCACGTCCCGCGCGCGCTGGAAGTCGGCGAGCGCTACAAGGAAGCGCTCTTCCGCGTGGCGCGTGACCGGTACGACTGGTCGAGCGTATCGAAAACATTCAGGGACGAGCTCAACTCGCTCTGATGGTTCGCTGCGGGGTCACACCTCCTCCGCCAGGATCACACCCTCCCCGCCCCTGAGCCCCAGCTGCTGCCCGGTCCGATCGCCCTCGCGATCGAGGTGGCTGGAGAGGAGGATCGTCCCCGTACGCTCCAGATGCACAGCGGCCGGCTCATCCCCGAGGTTCAGCGCGACCAGCAGCCGCCGCCCTCCCGAGACGCGCTCGTAGGCGAGCACCGTCGCGTCGGCGTCCACCGGGGAGTAGGAACCCGCTCGCAACGCGACCTCGGCCCGGCGCAGGTCCAGCAGCCGCCGGTGAAGGGACAGCAAGGAGCGGGCGTCCGCCTTCTGCGCCTCGACGTTGGCGGTCGCGAGGTCGGCGGCGAGTGGGAGCCACGGCTCACCCGACGAGAACCCCGCGCCGGGACCCCCGTCCCACTGCATGGGCGTGCGCTCCGGGTCGCGGCCGAGCCCCTTCCCCGGAACGTTCATCTCGAAGGGGTCCTGCACCCGCTGCGGCGGAATCTCGACGTCCTGCATCCCGAGCTCGTCGCCGTAGTAGATGGTCGGCGTCCCGCGGAGCGTCAGCAGGAGCATGGCGGCTACACGCGCCTGGGCCGCGCCCACCCGCGTTGCGATGCGGTGGCGGTCGTGGTTGCCGAGCACCCAGTTCGGCCAGGCGCCCGCGGGGAGCAGCGACTCGTAGCGGCGGATCGCCGAGTCGATCACCCTCGCGTCCCACGGCAGGCGCAGCAGCTCGAAGTTGTACGGGAAGTGGCAACCGCGCCCCTCTTCCCCGTAGTACGCCATGACCCGCTCGAGAGAATTATAGATCTCCCCGATGAGCACGCGGTCCGGCCCATACTCCTCGAGGACGAGGCGCATGCGAGCGATCACGCCGTGCACCTCCGGCCGGTCGCCCGAGAACACGCGCCGTAGCGCCCGGAACGGATCGTCCATCCCCGGCCGGTATTCCGGGTTCGCCGGATTGTTCCGGAACTCGGCGTCCTTGATGACGTTCTGGACGGCATCGACACGCACGCCGTCCACGCCGCGGTCGAGCCAGAAGCGGAGCACGTCCAGCATCGCAGCTTCGACGTCAGGGTTGCGCCAGTTGAGGTCGGGCTGCTCGCGCAGGTAGGTGTGCAGGTAGTACTGGCCCGTAGTCGGGTGGAGCGTCCACGCGCTGCCGCCGAAGGTGCTCAGCCAGTTGTTCGGCGGTCCACCGTCGGGCGCCGGATCGCGCCAGATGTACCAGTCGCGGCGCCGGTCCTCTCGCGATCTGCTGGACTCCACGAACCAGGGGTGCCGATCCGAGGTGTGGTTCGGGACGTAGTCGATGATCACTCTGAGTCGCTGCCGCCGTGCTTCCATCATGACGGCGTCGAAGTCGGCTAGCGTGCCGAACACCGGGTCCACGTCCGTGTGGTCGGAGACGTCGTAGCCGAAGTCGGCCATCGGCGAGCGATAGAACGGCGAGATCCAGATACCGTCCACGCCGAGCCAGCTCAGGTAGCCGAGTCGCTCCGCGATCCCCTGCAGATCCCCCAACCCGTCACCATCGGAGTCCTGGAAGGAGCGCGGATAGATCTGGTAGATGACCCCGCTCTCCCACCACGGCCCACCCGGGCTCCCCGTCATGCGTTCCATCCGTACTTCTTCCAGTCGATGCGCCCGCCACGCTCGAAGCGCACTCCTTCCGCCTCCAGCAGCTACCGGTGCAACAAACCACGGTGATGCCCGAGCGAGATCTAGCCCCTGCCGTTCACCACCCTCCACCAGGGAACGGAAGCTCCCTCCGGCAGCGTGCTCAGCGCGTGCCCAACCCCGCGCGCGGCACGCGGTGCGCCGAGCAGCGCGGCGATGCCTCCGTATGCGATCACCCGCCCCGGCGGAATGCGGTGCACGATCCGATAGACTCGCTTTGAAAACGGGGCGTCGGCCATTTCGAGATGCTGCGGGCGGCAGCCCGCTATGGCGAGATCAGCTCAACACTCGGAAAGTACCCGGAATACGCGCCCGGTCCCGCGTCGGCAAGGCGTAGGCTCGAACTGCAGCATGCGCCCCGATGGATAGTCACCTGGCCCTTGGTCGTGATCTTCATGCACCTGCCTACGGGTGAGTATTACTTCCGCCGGATACTACCGCGAAAAGGGTCTGGCTTCAACGG
>JAHWJV010000335.1 GCA_019348265.1 Gemmatimonadota bacterium | reverse complement strand
CGTGGCCATGGCCCAAAGGCGCGGGTATCAACTCTCCCTCGGGCCGGAGATCGGACGGGAGGGATTCCGGATCGTCAGGGCAACCGCGCCGAGCCCGGCGTTGATCGTTCTCGCTCCTGATCCTGTCGGTGCGATGTACGGGGTTCTGGAAGTGGCGGAGCAGGCGCGAACCGGTGGTGGGCTCGCGGCGGTCCGGGAAGAGAGCGCGACACCCGCTCTCGCATTCCGGGCGATCAAGTTCAACCTCCCCTGGTCCGCTTACCGGGACACCGGCCCGACCGCCACGCACCTGGCCGTCAGCCGCGATCTCGAGTTCTGGCGGCGGTTCCTCGACATGATGGCGGAGAACCGCTTCAACGCGCTGACGCTCTGGAATCTGCATCCATTCCCGTTCATGGTCCGATCGGCGAGCTTCCCGCGCGCAACGCCGTTCAGCGAGGCGGAGCTGGAGGACTGGCGCGCCTTCTGGAAGTCCCTCTTCCGCATGGCGAAGGAGCGCGGGATAGAGACCTACATCGTCAACTGGAACATCGTCGTATCGCCCGAGTTCGCGGCCGCGTACGGGGTACGCGAGCGCAACGACACGTCGGAGCTCGTGCGGCGCTACACGCGCGAGGCCGTCACCCAGGTGATCGACGAGTACGAGGACCTCACCGGGATCGGGGTGACGCTCGCCGACTGGATGACGAACATGACGCCGCGGGCGCGAGAGGACTGGATCGAGCAGACCGTAGTGGCCGGGATCAAGGCGGCGAAGCGGCCCGTGAAGTTCATTCACCGCAGCGTCCTGGCTGGCTCGCCGACCGAGATGCGTCGGGTGATCGACAACGCGCGCTTGCCCGATCCTACGATCGTGGAGATCAAGTTCAACTGGTCGCACGGGCACTCCACCCCGCGTTTGGCCATGACGCACGATTCGGAGAGTGGTGCGATCGACGAAGGCTTCTGGACGCCTCGACCGACCAACTATGAGATCGCCTGGATGGTCCGCAACGAGGATTTTTTCGTGCTCCGGTGGGGCCAGCCGGAGTTCATCCGGCAGCACATGGCGACCAACCGGCAGCCGTACGTGAACGGCTATTTCGTGGGATCGGAAGGGTACATCCCGGCGGCGGACTATTCCCATCGGCTCGATCCGCACAGAACGTGGCAGTACGCCTTCGAGAAGCAGTGGCTCTTCTACATGATGTGGGGCCGGCTCCTCTATGATCCGCAGACACCCGATGCGGTGTTCGCCGCGGCGTTCGACCAGCGGTACCGAAAGGGCGTGGGCGCGCCGCTGCTCGCGGCCTACACCCTGGCCAGCCGAATGCCCCTTCGCCTCGCCTCGTTCCATGCCGCCACCTGGGACTATACGCTGTACAGCGAGGGGTTCCTGGCGCCCGCGCGGTCGCGCGGGTCGAGCGACGGCGTGTCCCCGTTCATCTCCATTCTCGAGCTCATAGACCACGAGACGCTGGACCCGACTTATCTCTCCATTCCAAAGTTCGTGGAGGCGCGCCAGGCCGGCGCTGCGCCCGCGACGGGAATGGTGACCCCGCTCGCGCTGGCCGATTCGGCGGAGCGCGAGGGGCGAACGGCGCTCGCCGCGCTGGAGGGCGTACGACCCATGATCAGCGGCGTCTCCGGTGCGCTCGCGTGCGAGGTGCTCGACGCGGAGACGTGGAGCTTCCTCAGCCTCTATTTCGCCGAGAAGCTGCGGGCGGGCGTGGCGCTGGAGACCTTCCGCCGGACCGGGGCGGAGGCCGAGCGGCAGCGCGCAATCGACCATCTCGAGACGGCGCTGCTGCTGTGGGAGGGGGTGATTGGCACGACCGCCGGGCACTACCACCCGATGCCGCACGTTTTCGCCGAGAACGCACCCATGACGGGCGGGCTGCGGAACGGCTTCTCCTGGGAGGGTCTGCGCGACCAGGTGGCGCGTGACCTGGACCTCGCGCGAACGCTGAGAAGATAGGGGACAGGGAACAGGGAACAGCGAGAACCGAGTCGCGGGGGCCGCCATGATGCTCGACGGCGGGCCCTTCCGTGTCGTGGCCCGTTCCCTGTTCCCTCAGCCCTCCCGCAGCCGTCGCAACCTCTCCAGGTTCATTCGGTCCGTCGCCGCATGGTCGTCGCCCTTGGGGGTCTCGATGACGCGCGGCACGGCGGCGAAGCGGGGATCTCTCATGATGCTGCGGAATGGCTCGTCGCCGAGGGTTCCGTCACCGATCCAGGCGTGACGGTCGCGCTTGCTGGCGAGCGGCTTCTGCGAGTCGTTCAGGTGGAAGAGCTGCAGCCTGTCGAGCCCCAGGATCCGCGCGAACTCCTCCACCACGGCCTCGTACCCGTCCCGGATGTCGTAGCCGGCGGCCCAGACGTGGCAGGTGTCCACGCAAACGCCCACGTGGTCGCGCCAGGTGGAGGACACGAGCTCGATCATCTCAGCCAGCTCCTCGAACCGGGAGCCGAGCACGCTGCCCGCGCCGGCCGTGGTCTCGAGCAGCACCTTCACGCTCCCGTCGCTCTCCTTCAGCGCGCTCTCCACCAGCGCCGCGTTCTGTGCCCTCCCCCGCGCATGGTCGCCGTCGGTCGCGTTCCCGGGATGGGAGACGATCGCGTCGAGGCCGAGCGCGCCGGCGCGGGCGAGCTCCGCCTGAAAGGAGGCGTACGAGCGGTCGCGGAGGATTGGGTCGGGGGTGGCGAGGTTGATCAGGTAGGAGTCGTGCGCGCAGGCGAACCCGATGTCCCCACGAAGCCTGCCGACCCGGAAGGACTCGACGTCCGCCGGGTCGAGCGGAGGGTCCGCCCAGCGGTTCGGCTGCTTGGTGAAGATCTGGATCGCCGTCGCGTCGATCTCCGCCGCGCGGACGATCGCGTTGCGCATCCCACCCGCGGTGGAGACGTGGGCCCCGAGGAGCATGAAAGACGGGTGCGAGGGTGCGAAATGCGAGAGTGTGAAAGTAAGAACGCTCTCGCATTTTCGCACTCTCGCACCTCTCGGACCCAGCGGGGACTACCTCCGGAGCCGATAGTTGACGATGGTCTGGCCGCCGTCCCGGCCACGACCCACCACGGAGACCGTGGAGCCCGGACGAAGATCGTTGGCGATCCCCTGCAGGTCGTTCGGCGAACCGACCTCATTGCCGTTGATCCGCTCCACCTTGAAGCCCGGGGTGATCCCCGCCTCGTAAGCCGGCGACGACGGATCCACGTTGGCGACCACCACACCGTTCTGGCTGGCCGAGGCCGAGAAGCCGAGCCGCGAGAGCGGCTCGCTCGAGGCCGGGGTTGCAGCCGCCGGAGAAGCCGCCGCGGACTCGAAAGCGCCGAGACGGATGTTCACGCGCCGCCGGTCGCCGTAGCGGATGATGTCGACCGGGATGGTCTCACCCGGCTGACGCAACGCGACCTGCTCCATCAGGTCCTCCGTGTCATCGACCGGCTTGCCTGCCACGGCCACGATCACGTCACCCATCCGGACCCCGGCGTCGGCGGCCGGACCGGCCTGCAGGCTGGCCACCACCGCACCGTTCGGTGCGCTGAGGCCGAACACTTCGGCGTCCGCGAGCGAGACCGACCGGATGGCGACACCGAGCTTCGGACGGTGCACCGCCCCGTGGCGGATCAGGTCGTCCGCCACCCGCTTCGCGATGGACACCGGAACCGCGAATCCGTAGCCCGAATACGTCCCGGTCTGCGACGCGATCGCCGTGTTGATGCCGATCACTTCACCGCGCAGGTTGACCAGCGGCCCGCCCGAATTGCCCGGGTTGATCGCGGCGTCGGTCTGGATGACGTCGAGCACCGTCGCGTCGTCCTGGGTGGAGCCGGTGGCCACGGCACGGCCGGTGGCGCTAATGATGCCGTCGGTGACCGTGTTGGACAGGCCGAGCGGGGCGCCGATGGCGATGGCGATGTCGTTGGGATCGAGCGCGCCCTTGACGGGAAAAAGCCAGCGCCCCTCCTCGTCCTTCTTGCCGATGCAGACCGGCTGGTCGGCGCCGCCGTAGAGCTCCTCGCGGAACTGCACCTCGATGAGCGAGCGCTTCTCCTCGACCACGATCACGAGGTCGACGACGTCCGCTGGATCCCGCTCGACCAGGCGCCGCGGCAGCTCACCTACCCGGCGGAGAGGCGGCTGGCGGAGCTCGCGATGTCGAAAGTCCGGCCGGACCGCTAGGCTGCGGCGTCCATGCAGGTCCTCAATTTCTTCTCGACGGTCTTCGCCGACCAGATGAAGCGCGGTCGCAAGACCGCCACCATCCGCATGGGCGACAAGAGCCACAAGTACCGGAAGAACCAGGTGGTGCTCGTGACCGTCGGCCAGCAGTACTCGCCGCGGGAGCGCCTCTTCC
>JAHWJV010000334.1 GCA_019348265.1 Gemmatimonadota bacterium | reverse complement strand
GGCGGCGGGGATGATGGCCTCGGCGAGGCTGACGTTGTAGTTCGGCAGGAAGACCACCTTCAGGCGGCCCCGCACGAGCGGATCGGCGTTGACGATCCGGGCCACGTCGTTGGCGAGCTTGATGACCAGCTTCGCCTGCCGGTAGCTCGCCGCCGCCTTGCCGGCGAAGATTTTGACCCGCGGCGTCCAGTCTCGCGTCGGCTCGGCCTTGATCTCGTTGTAGAGGGCGATCGCCTCGAGAACGTTGAGCAGCTGCCGCTTGTATTCGTGCATGCGCTTGATGTGCACGTCGACCATCATCGCCGGGTCGATCGCGACTCCCGTCAGCTCCTCCACCACGTTCGACAGCCGCAGCTTGTTGGCGTGCTTCACCGCGCGCCACCGCTCCTGGAAGGGGCGGTCCTCGGCGTACTTCTCCAGCCCCTTCAGCTGGGGCAGATCGACCAGCCACTCCTCGCCGATCTTGCTGGAGATCAGCTCCGAGAGCGAGGGGTTCGCGTGCAGCATCCAGCGGCGCTGTGTCACGCCGTTGGTCACCGAGGTGAACTTCTCCGGCCAGAGCTCGTAGAAGTCCGAGAAGATGCTCTCCTTCAGGATCTCCGTGTGCAGCGCGGCGACGCCGTTCACCGTGTGGCTCCCCGCGATCGCCAGACTGGCCATGCGCACCTTTCCGCCGGAGAGGATCGCCATCCGCTCCAGGCGCGCCGTGTCGCCGGGAAAGTTGTCCTGCACACGACCGCGCAGACGGCGGTCGATCTCATGGATGATCTCCAGGTGTCGCGGGAGCAGCCGGGCGAACAGGTCGATCCCCCACGCCTCCAGCGCCTCCGGCAGCACCGTGTGATTGGTGTACGCGAAGATGCGGCGGGCCAGGTTCCAGGCGTCGTTCCACTCCTGCCCCTGCTCGTCCATCAGGAGCCGCATCAGCTCCGGGATGGCGATCGCCGGGTGGGTGTCGTTGAGCTGGATCTGGATCTTGTCGGGGAGGTCCGTGAACGTCTTTCGCTCCCGCTTGTACCGCAGGAGGATGTCCTGCAGCGTGGCGCTCACGAAGAAGTACTGCTGCTTGATCCGGAGCTCCTTCCCCGACCCGGTGTCGTCGGGCGGGTAGAGCACCTTGGAGATCGTCTCGCTGTGCCCCTTCGCCTCGACCGCGGCCAGGTAGTCGCCGCGGATGAAGTCTTGGAGGTCGAACGCCTCGGTGGCCTTGGCGGCCCAGAGACGCAGCGTGTTGACGGTGTTGTTGCGGAAGCCCGGAATGGGCATGTCGTACGCCATCGCCAGGACGTCCTGCGTGTCGACCCAGCTGAAGTGCGTGCGGCCCTCCGCGTCGATCTCCGCTTCCACGCGGCCGTAGAACTTCACCGGGAACGTCCGGTCGGGGCGCGCGATCTCCCACGGGTTGTCGTCGTGCAGCCAGTTGTCCGGCACCTCCACCTGGCTACCGTCCGAGATGCGCTGCTTGAAGATGCCGTGCTCGTAGCGGATTCCGTACCCGTACCCCGGCAGCTCCAGCGTGGCCATGGAATCGAGATAGCAGGCGGCGAGGCGGCCGAGGCCGCCGTTGCCGAGCCCGGCGTCCGGCTCCCTCTCCTCGAGCTCCTCCAGCCGGTAGCTGAGCGGGACGAGCGCCGCGGCGGTTTCGGCGTGCAGCCCGAGGTTGAGCAGCGCGTTGCCGAGCGTGCGGCCCATGAGGAACTCGAGCGAGAGGTAGTACACTCGCTTCACGTCCTCTCGCTCGTACCGATGCTGCGTCGCCGCCCACCGCTCCGCGAGCTGATCGCGCACCGCCCAGGCAGTGCTCATGTAGACGTCCCGCTCGGTGGCACGGGAGGCGTCGAGCGCGAGCGTGTACGTGATGTGATCGGAGATGGCGCGCTTCAGCACCTCGGCGCGGGAGGATCGCCGTCCCGAATCGATGAGTTGGCTTTCAGACATCAGGGAGGAATCTAGATTCAGCGAAAAAGACTTGCGACTTCGCGGCTCAGCTGTGGCTCGGAAGCGCGGTAAACATATCAGCAGGCGACCGGCTGCTCAACTTCGACCGCGGCCGCTACTCGGTCTCTGCCGCCAGGATCCCCTCGATCCGCTCCTCCTCTCGAACCCGCGCGCGGCCGCTGTTCATCGATCGCCGCGCCTCCACCTTTCCGTCGGCGGAGCGCACCTGGACCAGCACGTGAGCGGAACGCGTGAGCGCCGGGTTCCATGTCGCGGTGCGCCCGTCCGCCGAGAGCCGCGCCGGCAGCGGCTCGGTCATTGGCCCGATCCTTCCGCCATCGGTTGAGCCAGCCGCCCGCCTCGCGGTATATTGCCAGTCCGCCGCCTGCGGATCGCGGCGCGCCGGCGCCGCGCCGCGCCGCGCCGGACACTATCTAGTGAAGGAGTGCTCATGCCTGATATTCAATGTGTCCGCTGCGGCCAGAGCCGCGCCGGGCTGCCTTACGCGCCGCTCAATACCGACCTCGGCCGCCGCGTCCAGGCGGAGATCTGCACAGTCTGCTGGGGAGAATGGCTGAAGTACCAGACCATGCTCATCAACCACTACGGCCTCAACGTCCGCGACCCGGACGCGAAGAAGCTGCTCACCGACAACCTCGAGAAGTTCCTCTTCTCCACCGGCGCCGCGGAGCAGGTCGACACCAGCAAGCAGGGGACGATCAGCTGGTGAAGAAGAGTCTCCAGTCTCCAGTCTTCAGTCTTCGAGCTTCAGGGGCTGCGCCGGCGCCTCGAGATCGGCTCCCGGGAGACTGGAGACTGAAGACTGAAGACTGACGACCGGCGAAGCCCCCTCCCGCGACCTCCGCCTGAACCCCTTCCCCACCGCGAGCCGCTGTACGTAGATCCGGCGCACCAGCACGAGCACGGTCGCGAGCACCGGCACCGCGACCAGGAGGCCGATCACGCCGAGCAGCTCGGCCATGATCAACACGCTCAGGATGGAGAGCACCGGGGGCACGTGCACCTGCCGCTGCATGATCAGCGGGTGCACGATGTTGGCCTCGGCGAGGTGCACCACTACCCCGAGCAGCACCACCAGCAGGGCCGCGAGCGGCCCCGCCGATCCGAGCACGAAGAGCGCCGGCAGCAGCGTCGAGATCAGCGTCCCGAAGAAGGGGACCACCACTACCACGCCGGTGAATACCGCGAACGCCATCGCGTAGGGCACGTCCAGCAGCACCAGCCCGATCCAGGTGAGCACGCCGAGAAAGACCATCGCCAGCATCTGCCCCACGATCCACGCCCGCAGCGTGGTCCGCAGATCGTCCAGGATGTCCTGGGCCAGCGGGCGATGCACCACCGGCACCAGCGCGATCACTCCCTTGCGGTACATCGCAGGCTGCGCCGCGAGGTAGATCCCCATGACCAGCACGCTGATGAAGTCGATGAGGACGTGGATGCCGCTGAAGACGTACGGGAAGAGGCCGGTGAAGTAGAGCCCCATCCGCTCCAGCGTCGCATCGAAGTAACTGCCGCTGTCGCGCGGAGGGAGCATGCGGCCCAGCAGTGGATATTCACCCGCGAGCGCGAACAGCTGGCTCTCCCACTGAGCGAGGAGCGCCGGCATCGCGCTGATCAGCTCGGAGGTCTGCGCCAACACCGGCGGGATGATCAGCAGCCCAACCGAGGTCATCCCGAGCAGCGTCAGCAGGATCGCGAGCGGTAGGCCCGCCCAGCGAGGGACCCGGAAGCGGCGCTCCAGGTAATCCGCCACCGCGCCGAGGAACAGCCCGAAGAGAACGGAGATGAAGAGGAGGAGCAGGATGCTCGCGAGGCTGTACGCGAACAGCAGCAGCAGAATGACGACCGTGGTCGCGGCCAGTATGCTGTACGGCGATCGGCGAGCCATAGCCGGCTAGTGCGAGAGTGCGAAAATGCGAAAGTGCGAAAGTAACATCACTCTCGCACTTTCGCACTTTGGCGTGGCCCGCTGCGGCAGCGATTGTCCTCGCCTGGCGTGAAGGATACCGGCGGGTTCTGTGCCCCGCCGGGGTCCATTCGCTCCGCTCAGGACGACAGAACGGGCTCAGGAGGAACGGGCGCTCAAAGCAGAGAAGTGCTGGATTCGCATCCCCTCCCCCATTCATGGGGGAGGGTGGCGCGCCTAAGCGCGCCGGGTGAGGGCCTGCGCCGGGTGAGGGCCCGCGAGGTGAGCGCGGTTTCTATTTCTTCCGCTCCAGCTCCTCGAATTCGTCCAGCAGCTCCGCCTCGCGGACCGGAGCCTCGTCGCCGGCGCCGAGCTGCTTCGCGGCCGCGCCGTCAGGCAGCTGGTTCGTCTGCGCCGGAGCCGGCGCCGGCGGCAGCACACCCATCTTCCGCTTCAATTCGAGCAGGTGCTCGTCCGATCCCGCCAGG
>JAHWJV010000333.1 GCA_019348265.1 Gemmatimonadota bacterium | reverse complement strand
GAGCACGCTGGCGACCTCGCGCATCGACTCGGGTGACGTGAACGACCATCCCTACCAGGAGCAGTTCCAGGCGTTCATGGACAGCTTCGCGACGGACGGGCCGATGCCGCGGACCGATTTCGAGACCGCCTATCAGACGCATCGGGTCGCGTTCGCCGCCGACCAATCGGCGGCGGAAAGGCGTCCGGTCAGGCTCGCCGAGCTGGCGTAGCCGTGAACGCTCGCTTCGCTGGCTCCTGCGCTCTGGTCTCACTGTCCGTGACGGGGGCGGCCCGTGGAATGGAGCGGCGGATCGCTTCGGCCGTTCGCCGGATCGAGGTTCCGGCCGCTTCGGCGAGGGCGCTACGCCAGATTGGCTCCATTCCCGATGCCGAGCCGATCGACGGCGACGAGCACGATGGGTAGCCCGGCGCCCAGCAGCACCACGCCGCGCACCTGCAGTGAATCCTTTATACTCGCGGCGTGTTTGACGATGAGGGCGGTGCCGAGCGTCATGGTCTTCGGCCGTTGTTGATGCGAGCAGGGAAGCAGCTTCCAGAGCACGTCGCCATCCGATCTGAACGCGCGCGATAGCGTAAACCTCCACCTCGTTCTCCGAATGACCAAACGGTCCCGCTCCCCCTACTTCGTTCTTGCACTCTTCGCCGTGTCCAACGCCGCGTCGGGGTGCGCTCTTCTGGGCGCAGGCCGGGCAAGTAGCGGTCCGTTCGAGATCGCTCCGGACGGTGCCTGGACATGGTTCAACGATGAGCGCGCGATCGTCCTGCCCAGCGGCAACATCCTGACGGGCTACGTCCGGAGTGACGGCGTGAGCGCGGTCACCAATTTCGACCCGATTACGGGCGAACGATACGAATCTCCCCTGAGCGGCCCCGGCGCCGTCGAGGTGGACGATCACAATAACCCGTCACTCACCCTGCTGCCGGACGACCGCGTCCTCGCCGTCTACTCCAACCACCACGAGGATACGCACTACTTCTGGCGCATTTCCCGAGATGCTGATCCGCGCGGCACCTCAGCCTGGACGGACGAGCGGCTGAAGGAGGTGGGGGTGCGCAACACCTACGCCAATACATACCGCCTCACGGCGGAGCGCGACCGGATCTTCAACTTCCACCGGGCGCTGAACTTCAACCCGACGCTCTCCTTCTCCACCGACCTCGGGCAGAGCTGGAGCGACCCTCGCCACTTCATCACGGCGGGCTCCGGGCAGCAGCGGCCTTACCCGCGCTACGTCTCGAACCACAGGGACCGCATCGATCTGATCTACACCGACGCGCACCCCCGCAACTTCAACAACTCGATCTACCACCTGTTCTATCGGGACGGCGCTTTCCGTCGCACCGACGGTCGCGTGCTGAAGACGCTTCAGGATCTTCCGATCACGCACGGTGCCGGTGAGACGGGCACGGTGGTGTACGAGTACTCGGAGAAGCCGTGGGGCCCGGGAGACGGACCCGACGACTGGATTCCCGGCGGACGTGGATGGACCTGGGACGTGGCCTACGCAGCGGACGGCAGCCCGGTCGCCGCGTTTCAGGTGCGGCGCGGGGAAGTGGCCGGAACCGGCTGGAAGAACGATCGGATCTACTACTACTACGCCCGCTGGACGGGCAGCGAGTGGGAGAAGCACTTCGTGGCCCAGGCCGGGCGTCCGCTCTACGATCGCGAGCGGGACTACAGCGGCGGCATGACGATCGATCCGCAGAACCCGAACGTGGTCTACATCTCCTCCAACGCGCTCCGACCGTTCGACCTGGCCTCCATCGACGCGGTCCCGCTCCACGCGGCGGAGCGGTACAGCCTCTACCGGGGTGAGACCAGAGACGGTGGCAGGACCTTCCGATGGACCGAGCTGGCGTCTTCCGACGAGCACGACCTTCTGCGGCCGCACGCGCTCGAGAACCCCGGCGGACGAACTCCGCTCGTGTGGTTCCAGGGCACGTACAACACCTACGAAGACTATCGGGCGCGCGTCATGGGCATGTTCCCGCGTTAGACGAAACGCCGGTCACAAAAGGTGGTTCTGAGATCGATGAAACGCGGGCGAGCTCGGCATTGCAGCGCCGAGCTTGCCCGCGTTCTTTGATGACGCGGACCGCTGGTCCGACCGTCAGAGCCAGCGCTGGAACCAGGCGAACGCCTCGTCCTGCATGGGGCGATCGAACTTGTGTGGGCCTGGATAGAAGCTCGCGCGGTACCGATCGCCGGCTCCGGCCTTTCTGAACACCTCGCCGAGGATGCGGTCAGCTCGCTGCATCTCGGCGAGGGTGAATAGCTGGTCCTCGCTGTTGTTCAGCACCAGGGTCGGCAGAGGTGCGCGGAGCCCGAGGATCTCCGGATAGTCGAGCTCGCGCGGCAGGATGGGAATGTAGACCATCCACGTGTGGGTGTGGCTGACGTTCAGCGCGAAATCGTCCCAGGTGGTCATCATTCCGACGCAGATCGCGCAGCGGACGCGGGGGTCTGCGCCTCCCAGATAGACCGTTCGCAGGCCGCCCCCGGACAACCCGCCGCAGCCAACCCGATCTGGGTCCACGTCCTCACGAGCGCAGAGCACGTCCAGCGCCCGCTGATCCTCTCCCAGAAACACGCCGGGCCAGGTGGTGCCGCCGGAGAAGAGCGATTTCGCCATGATCGCCTCGTGGTCGGACGCCCAGCGGTTGTACGCCTCGATCTCCTGCGGTGAGGCCGGGTCCGCGGCCGGGGCGCCGCGCCGGATCCGCTCCGGAACGTCCTGCACCCGAACTCGCCGGCTCCCGAAAGCGAACGCGTCTGGCACCAGCACGACGTGACCCTGGCGGGCGAGCTCGTTGGCCCAGGCGCGGCCTTCGTACATCCTGGCCTGGTGACCCGTCATCATGGGATGCTGGTCGTCCCCGGTACGCGTGATCTTCTGGGCGCCGAAGTGCTTGTCCCCGCTGTGGTCGTGCAGGGCGAGAACGCCCGGCAGGCGCCCCCGCGCGTCCCTCGGCTTCAGCAGGATCGCCGCGGTCGCAGGGCCGTAGGGCAGCTGCCACGACAGCTCTTCCACCTGGAGATCGTCGTACTCGTATCGCCGCCGGATGGTCACGCGCGGCACCCCGCCGCTGTCCGGCTGCGCGACGCGAAGCAGCACCCGCTCGCGCGCCGTGGCCCGCCACGCTTCCAGATCCGTCCACGTGTCGCGCCGGAAAGACAGCGAAGGCGGGTCCGGCGCGATGGACGCCGCCCACGGCCCGTACCCGCCGATCATGGTCCGCGGCGCCTGGGCCCCGGTGTTCAGCTCCACGGGCGTCCCGGGGTCGAAGGGCAGGCTCCAGGGGCCGGCGGCGCTTTCACCCGCCCCGAGCCACAGCGCCGCGGACATCTGCTGAAGAGCCGCGCGGCGGCTGATGCCGGATGGCGTATCGTCATGCAAGCTGGTCCTCCGGGTCGAGGGGAATATTCTCCCGCCTGCTCACGTCGCCGTTCTCCCTCACAGCTCCCAACCCCGCCTCGGCTCGCGATCGAGGAACGCGTTCACCTCGGGGTGGCTCGTCACCCGCATCTGGCTGCCGTCGTACTGGATCGGGACACCCTGGCCGGCGCGCAGCGCCACACGCTGGGCGGCCTGCTGGGGGGTCGTGACGACGAGCATGTCCGCGTTGGGGAGCATCTGCGCCAGCGAGATCGCGATGTCGCCGGTGCCCGGCGGCTCCACCTTGACGACGTCGGCGCCGAGGTCGGCCAGCACCTGGCCGCAGTACGGGCCGGCGACGACCTGTCCGAGCTCGAGGACCCGGACACCTTCGAGCGGCCCCATCAGCGCCGCCTCCTCAACCGAGCGTGAACGGGTCGCGCGTGGCGCCGGTGAGCTCGACCCACACCGACTTCGTCTCGGTGTACTCCCGGATCGCGTCGACGCCGTTCTCCCGGCCGATGCCGCTGGCGCCGAAGCCGCCGAAGGGCACGTGCGGGCCGACGACGCGGTAGGCGTTCACCCACACCGTGCCGGCGCGCAGCCGGGCGGCGACGCGGTGGGCCCGGTGCACGTCCTTGGTCCAGACCGAGCCGGCCAGGCCGAACTCGGTGCTGTTGGCGAGAGCGACCGCCTCGTCCTCGTCGCGGAAGGTCGTCACCGCCGTGACCGGCCCGAAGACCTCCTCGCGGATGACCCGCATGTCCGGCCGAGCGTGGCGCACGACGGTCGGCTCGACGAACCAGCCGCCGAGCCGCTCGACCGGCTTGCCACCACAGGCGAAGTCGGCGCCCTCCTCGCGCGCACTGGCGAAGTGGGACAGCACGGTGTCGTACTGCTTGTCGGTGGCGACCGGGCCCATCTCGGTCTCGGGGTCCAGCGGGTCGCCGATCCTGATCGTCCGCGCCCGGGCGACAACCTTCTCGACGAGCGCGTCGGCGACCTCC
>JAHWJV010000332.1 GCA_019348265.1 Gemmatimonadota bacterium | reverse complement strand
GCCTCCGTCGCCGAGGCCGAGAAGCCCGATACGGCCGTGCTCATCGTCGGGCGCGGCTCCTCGGACCCCGACGCGAACTCCGACGTCGCCAAGATAGCGCGCCTCTTCTACGAGGGCAGGCCCTACCCCCAGGTCGAGAGCGCCTTCGTCAGCATGACCCCGCCGGGTGTGGAGGAGGGGCTCGACCGTCTCACCCGGTTGGCCGCGCGCGCGTTGCGTGCGCCAGTGGCTTTCCTGTCGCTGGTGGATCAGGGACGGCAGTCGGTGCGGAAGTTCGAAGCAGTCGGAGCGTCGATCTCGGAACAGCGTGACCTCCCGCTGGACCGGTATCTCTGCGACGAGGTCATCGCGCTGGACGGCCCTCTTGCGATCTCCGACCTCTCCGTGGACGGACGGCTCGGCGCAGCTTCCCTCCTCGGCGGTGCCGCCGTGGCGGTGCTGGCCATTCCGCTCCGGCTGGAGTCGGGCGTCTCCACCGGAATCATCGGCGTTGTGGACTCGCGCGCGCGCGCGTGGGAGCGGGAGGAGATCGAGATCCTTGACGAGGTGGCCGACGCGGCCGCGGGAGAGATCCGAGCGCTCAGCGCCGGCGTTCGCAACACGAGCCAGGCGCTACGGCAGAACGAAGACCGCTTCCGCTCGCTGATCGAGAACGCCGCGGACGTGGTCAGCGTGATCTCCGCCGGGGGGATGATCGACTACGCGACGCCTTCCGTGGAGCGAGTTCTCGGCTACTCGCCCGCCGCCATAGCCGGACAGAACGCGTTCGCGCTCCTTCACCCCAGTGACGCGCCAGTGGTGATCGGGCAGTTCTCGCGGCTCGTCCGCGGGGCGGAGTGCGCTGGGCCCACCGAATGTCGGATCCGGCACAAGGACGGGACCTGGCGTAACCTCGAGGTGCGGGTCAAGAACCTTCTCGACGACGCCGCGGTCGTCGGCGTCGTGGTCAACGCGCGGGACATCACGGACGCGCGCCAGGCAAAGGACACCCAGCGTCGTCTCCAGGCCTTCCTGGAGGCGACGCCCGATTTCGTCGCGACCTTCGACCCGCACGGCCGCGCGCTCTCCGTGAACGCCGCCTTCCGGCGCGTCGCAGGCGTCGGCTCGGGCGACGACCTCAGCACGCTGACCATCGCCGATCTCTTCCCGCCGGCCGTCACCGAGCTGATCCTGCACGCGGGTATCCCGGAGGCGACGCGCTCCGGTCTCTGGTCGGGAGAGACCACGCTGCAGACGCAGGAAGGCGAGGAGATCGCCATCTCGCAGGTGATCATCGCGCACAAGTCTGCGGACGGCTCGCTCGAGTATCTGTCCACGCTGGCGCGCGACATCACGGCGCGGAAGCGGGCGGAGCAGGAGGTGGCTCGCAGCGTGGAGCTGCTGCGCGAGGCGGAGCGAATCGCCCATATGGGCAGCTGGGAATGGGACATCTCAACCGGGGAGATTCTCTGGTCGGACGAGATGTACCGCCTGTTCGGGCTGGAGCCCAGCGGCGGTCCGATCACGTACGAGCGCTACATCGGGCTGATCCATCCCGACGACCGCGGCGCCATGCAGCAGACGGTCGAGCGCGCGCTCAGCGATCACGAGCCATACGCGGTCGATCATCGGGTGATCCGGCCGGATGGCTTCGTACGGCACATCCACGGGCGCGGGCACGTCGTTCTCGATCGTCGGGGAGAGCCGACCCGCGTGATGGGGAGCGGCCAGGATGTCACGGAGCGCCGAGCCGCGGAGGAGGCGCTGCGGCAGTCCGAGAAGGACTACCGTGGTCTGTTCGAGAACTCCCACGATGCTATCGTCATCATGGCGCCCGAGGGTGAGGTGGTGCTCGACGTGAATCCCCGCGCGTGCGAGGTCTACGGCATCCCCCGGGACGAGTTCATCGGCTCCTCGATGGAGCGCGTCTCGCAGGATGTGGAGGCGGGACGTGAGAAGGTGCGGCGGACGATGGAGCTGGGGACCTCCTGGACCTTCGAGGTCGTGCAGCGGCGTAGTGACGGAACGCCGCTCTGGGCGGAGATCACCGCCGCGGTGATCGACTACAAGGGGCAGCCGGCGATCCTCAGCGTGGGTCGTGACGTGTCCGAGAGGCACGCGGCGGAGGACGCGCTGCGCGAGAGCCAGGAGCAGCTCGTGCAGGCGCAGAAGATGGAGGCGGTCGGGCGCCTCGCGGGAGGCATCGCGCACGACTTCAACAACCTGCTCACCGCCATCAAGGGCTTCACGGAGCTCCTCCTCCTCGATTTCGACGAGCGGGACCCGCGTCACCCTTTCGTCACCGAGATCCAGGGAGCCGCGAACCGCGCCGCCGCGCTGACACGCCAGCTGCTGGCGTTCAGCCGCAAGCAGGTGCTTCAGCCTCGCGTGCTGGACCTGAACGCTTCCGTCACCGACATCGACAAGATGCTCCGCCGCCTGCTCGGCGAGGACATCCGTCTCGAGACGGTGCAGGAACCGGCGCTCGGGCGCGTCAAGGCGGATCCGAGCCAGATCGAGCAGGTGCTGGTGAATCTCGCCGTGAACGCCCGAGACGCGATGCCGAACGGCGGGCGCATCGTGATCCACACCCGGAATACCGAGCTCACCCGCGAGCTGATCCCGACGCACTCGGACGTCGGCCCCGGCTCCTACGTCTGCCTCGCCGTCTCGGACAACGGGGCTGGAATGACGCCGGCGGTGCTGGCTCGTGTCTTCGAGCCCTTCTACACGACCAAGGAGAAGGGGAAGGGCACCGGGCTGGGCCTTTCCACCGTCTATGGCATCGTACAGCAGAGCGGCGGGTTCGTCGAAGTGGAGAGCACGGTCGGCCAGGGTACCACCTTCTCCGTATATCTACCGCGGGTGCTGGAGGAGGCGGAGCGCAGCTCGACCGACAAGGTCGCCGACAAGCGTCCCGTCACAGGCATCGAGACGGTTCTCCTGGTCGAGGACGAGGCCGCCGTCCGTGTGCTCGTCCGCCGGGTACTGGATCGCAACGGCTATCGCGTTCTCGAGGCGAGCAGCGGACCCGACGCGCTGCGGCTCCTGGAAACGAACACCGAGCCGATCCACATGCTCCTCACGGACGTCGTGATGCCGGGGATGAGCGGCCGCGAGCTGGCGGACCGGCTCGCGCCCGAGTACCCCCAGATGAGCATCCTGTACATGTCGGGCTACACGGACGAGGCCATCGTCCACCACGGGGTCCTCGATCCCGGGATCGCCCTGATCGAGAAGCCGTTCACTCCCGAGGTCCTTCTCCGCCAGGTCAGGGAGATCCTCGACGCTGCTCCGGTAGGACCCGGCCGCTGAGGGAGATCGGACTCTCCCGCTCCTCCGGGCGCCGGCTCCGACCCGCCGCTAAAGTTTTTCATCCAACGGTCGATACTCTGGTCGAGGGACTACAGGCCCTCGGACCGAATACCGGTTCTCTACCACCTCTTTGGAAGCAGGTGCAGGAGGAAGGGCTTAGCGCTCGTGGGGAGGTTTACCCGAGCAGACGAAAGCGGGCTTATCGCCCCGAACCCAGGTGAAAACTGTGATGAAACGCAACTGGATCAAGTTCCCTGCTCTGCTGGGTCTGGCGCTGACACTCGTGGTGTACGGGTGTGACAGCGTGAGCGACCCGACGAGCGCCCTCGTCGGGCCCGGTGACGCGGCGTTCGGGCGCGGGGGCAAATCGGAGAAGGCCGAAGGGAAGCAGGTGAAGGTGCGCGGGAAGAAGGGCGAGGCGGCAGCGTATACGCTGCTCACCGGCGTCCTGCCCGAGCGCAAGGACGTTCACGCAGTCAAGCTCATCGGGCCGAAGGGCGGAGAGCTGAAGGCATCCGGGCACAAGCTCGTCGTCCCCGCGGGCGCGGTGGACCGCCCGACCGAGTTCTCGCTGAAGGTCTTCAAGCAGGTGGTTGATGGAGGCGCACCCGGGAATGCCGACAACGAGACCGTGGTCGGGGTCGACCTGAAGGCGGTGGTTTACGACACCGTCCTGGTAATCGGTGACGATGGTGAGGAATCCATCAAGGTCACCAAGACGGATGTGGGGCCCAGGGGATTCCTCGTCCCGGTCCAGCTCTCCCTCACCTATGCTTGGGCGAAGAACGTACGTGAAGGCGCCGCGCTGAGCGTTGCGTGGCTGAAGAAGGATGGGACTGCAGAGCTGGTCGCCAGCCGTGTGGATTCGTCAAGCAAGCAGGTCGTTGCCAGTCTGCACCACTTCTCGCCCTACGCGATCCTCTTCCCCGATTGAGTCGGTACGCACTCATTCCAACATCAAGGTAATCGAGCACATATGCTACAGAACCTGATTGACTCGGGACGAGAGGCGCAGCGTACCGGCGCGTGGGATGACGCGTTGGCGCATTACGAGTCTGCTCTGGCGATGCTGAGCGACGGGAGCGATCCGAAGAAGCAG
>JAHWJV010000331.1 GCA_019348265.1 Gemmatimonadota bacterium | reverse complement strand
CGTGAGGCCGTAGTCCAGCTCTAGCTACCGGCAGAGGGTCGCGATCTGATCATCGTTGCACTCGATACAGGCGGCTCGAAGGCGAACGGTCTCGAGGCACCCCCGCACTCGCTCCGGAAACTCGACTGCAGGAACTCCGCGCTCCAATGCCTGCACCAGCACCTCCACGACCCACTCGGCTGTCTGAGGCAGCGTCTCGCCCGCGCGTACCGCCGTATCCGCCACGAAGACACCGGAAGGCGGTCGCAGCTCTACGGGGGCGTCCGCTTCGAGCTGCCGGTACCCGGTAAGCACCACGCGCAGATCCACGTCAAATTCCGCAGCCAGCGTCCGCGCGCTCGGGAGTCGCATACCCGGACGGAGCAGACCGAGGTGCAGCCCCCGTACCGGGTCGTGGGCAACTGGCCCGACTTCCTCAGAGGCGGCATGGACCCCGCTCGAACTCCTCGTAGGCACCGACGCGTATCGCGAGCACAAAGACGCGCTGGCGAGGCTCGTAGGCGCAGGCTAAGTCCATGGTACATTCTCCAACTAGAGTGGTCTGGACCGCTCGGGCTCTGCACGATGTCCGTTGCTCACGTGCGGGCTCCTTGGGACGAGGTTGTCCCTCGGTACCCCGGGTTGTTACCCGGCGTTGTTACCCGCGGGGTAGATCGAAAGAAAACGAAAACGCCTGCGGGCGGCGAAGTGCCGTCCCACAGGCGTTTGCTTTCCAGTGGAGCCTACCGGGATCGAACCGGTGACCTCCTGGTTGCAAACCAGGCGCTCTCCCAGCTGAGCTAAGGCCCCGAAGGCAAAGAAATTACTGGCGAGGCACCACCTCGTCAACCGCCCGTCCGCGACCCGGGTGCGCGTAGCGGCGCATGCGCCTTGGCTCGGCTGGGCCGGTTACGCGGCCAGCCCGCGGGCCGTACTGATCCGGGGGAAGCTCCGCGCAGGGAATGGGCGCCACCGGTGCGCGATCGAACCGGGTAGACGGGTAGAGCCCGCCCGTTCCGCCGGCAGCCGGGCCGACGAGGTCGCGCATCGAGACGCCCGCGGAAAACCGTGTCGATGGATTTCGTCGAGCCATGTTTTTGTCGCGGCCAGAGGCTCCCGCCGAGCGACGGAAATAACACCCGTAGCCGCGGCGCGATGGGCCGCTTACGCGGTGCCATGGCCGGTGAGAGCGCGTCCTCCGAGGATGTGGATGTGAAGGTGCGGGACCGTCTGCCCGCCTTCCTCCCCGGTGTTGATCACCACGCGATACCCCCGCGCCAGCCCCTCCTCACGCGCGATCCGTGAGACCGCCAGCAGCAGCCGGCCCGCCAGCTCAGCGTCCTCCTCCTCCAGCTCCGCCAGCGACGGAATGGGCTTGCGAGGTATCACCAGCACGTGCACCGGCGCAGCGGGATTGATATCGCGAATGGCCACGAGGTGCTCGTCCTGGTAGACGAAGTGCCCGGGGATCTCGCCGTCCATGATCCGGGTGAAGAGAGTCTTGGTTTGCATTGCGGAAGGGATCGGGTAGGAAGTGAATGTTGAATCTTGAAGAGACCGCCTGAGCTCAGCTCAACATTCAAAATTCAACATTCGAGATTCTGCTTCAGCAGCCCGCTCCACCACTCGTCTTCACGATCTTCGGAGACGAGAGTAAATCCCGCGGCGGAGGCGGCGGCGAGGACCTCGTCGGCTTCCGACTGGAGGATGCCGCTGACGATCAGTTTGCCTGTGGCGCGACGACCGAGAGCGGCGCGGAAGGCCGGGAAGAGCGGGCGGATTACGCCGCTCAGGATGTTGGCGACGATCACGTCGTAGGTGCCGAGATCCGCCAGCAGCGCGGCGTCGGCCATGGCTTCGATGATGGTGACTCTGCGGTCGACGCCGTTCTGGACGAGGTTGTCTCGCGCGTTGAGGTTGGCGTCGGGGTCGTACTCCACCGCGGTCACCTCGGCGGCGCCGAGAAGGGCCGCGCCGATGGAGAGGATCGCCGAGCCGGAGCCGACATCCAGCACGCGGTCGCCGGGGCGCAGCGCGGCGTCGAGAAGCCTGAGACAGCCGCGCGTCGTCGCGTGCTCCCCCGTTCCGAAAGCCATCTGGGGATCGATGTCTATGATGAGCTCATCCGAGCTGCGATCCCACTCCGTCCAAGTCGGCTTGACCACCAGGCGCTCGGTGATCTGACGCGGCTGGAGACCGTTCTTCCACTCGCGCGCCCAATCCTCGTTGTCCTGCCACTTCCAGCTGAGATTGAGCTCCGTGCCCGGCGGCAGGGCGGAGGCGAGCCGCTCGCGCGCAGCGCCCATCAGAGTGCTCGGGTCGCCCGTTGGTGGCAGGTAGGTACTCACCGACCCGGGCTGCTCGACGACGGAGCTTCCACCCAGTGCGATCAATTCCGCGGCGGCGAGGTCGAGCAGGTCCCGCGAGTCCAGATCTACCGTGACGACGAGCCAGCGCTCCGGGTTCAAGCGGAGAAGGCCTCGCGTACCTTGTTCCAGAAGCTCGATCGGTTGCGCCCGTCCTTGGGCGGTGCGCCTTCCACTTCCGCGAGGCGCCTGAAGAGGCTCTCCTGCTCCTCGGTGAGGTCACTCGGGGTCCAAACCTGGATGCGTACGTGCTGATCGCCGCGGCCGCCGCCGCCGAGCCGGGGGAGCCCACGCCCGCGCAGCGTGATCACGTCCCCGCTCTGAACCCCCGCGGGCGTCGAGATCTTCTCCGTCCCTCCCACGATCGGAACCTCGACCTCCGCTCCCAGCGCCGCCTGGCTGAAGGAGAGCGGAAGCAGGTGGATCAGATCGTCGCCATCGCGGACGAACCGCGAGTCCTCTTCGACCTCGAGGATGACCAGGATGTCTCCGCGTGGCCCGCCGCGTGGGCCGACGTTCCCCTGGCCCCTCAGCGTGAGATAATTGTCGGAGGTCACGCCCGCCGGCACCTCCACCTCGACCGTTCGCTCCGCGCGCTGCCGTCCCTCGCCCTGGCAGCTCGTGCAGGGGTCGGTGATCCGCGTCCCGTCACCGCCGCAGGAGGGACAGGTGCTGGTGCTGACGAACTGGCCAAAGACGCTTCGCTGGACGCGGCGAACCTCGCCGACCCCGCCGCACGTCTCACAGGGCTGCGGCCCGCCCGGCGAGTTCGAGCCCTTCCCTCCGCACTTCGCGCACGGCTCCAGAACGGAGACCTTCAACTTCTTCTGAACGCCGGTCGCCACCTCCTCCAAGGAGATGCGCAGCCGGAGCCGGATGTCCTGCCCGCGCTGCTCGCGAGTGCGGCGGCGGCCCGCACCGCCGAACAGATCCTCGAACCCACCGAACCCGCCAAAGTCGCGCATGAAGATGTTGAGCGCGTCCTCGAACCCGAACCCGGAGAAGCCGCCCCCGCCGAAGCCGCTCCCCGCGCCGCTCTTCACCCCCGCGTGCCCGTACCGGTCGTAGGCCGCGCGCTTTTCCGGGTCGCGCAGCACCTCGTACGCTTCCGTCGCCTCCTTGAACTTCTCCTCGGCATCCTTGTTCCCGCCGTTCCGGTCGGGGTGATGCTCGAGCGCGAGCTTTCGATACGCCTTCTTGATCGTCTCCCCGTCCGCTTCACGCGTGACGGCGAGGATCTCGTAGTAGTCCCTCATGCTGTGAAACCCGTTAGATAGTCCGAGACGAGTGCCGACGTGCTCTCCACCAGGGTGATGACGCGGTCGTAAGGCATCCGCGTCGGCCCGATCACCCCGATGACGCCCCGGAGGTCGCCGGCGTGGTACTCGGACGTGACCACCGTGAAGTCCGAGAGTGCCGGGTCCTTGTGCTCCGCCCCGATCGTGACGTGCAGCCCCGCCGCTCCGATGCGGTCGGCGAGGAACGACTGCAGGAGGTCCGTCCGCTCCGTCAGTTCGATCAGGTTGCGGAGCTTGGATCCTTCCTGGAACTCGGGTTGTTCGGCGAGAACCGAAGCTCGGCCGAGGTGAACCGTGTCAGAGCCGACTGGCCACTGCAACCACTCGTCCGCCGACTGGATGAAGATGTTGAGCAATTCCGACGCCGCCTGATCGCTCCCGGCGGCGCTGTCCCGCAGACGCGCCGAGAGCGAGCTCCGTACCTCGCCGAGCGTAAGGCCGGCGAGCCGCTCGTTGAGCAGCCGCGCGACGGCTACCAGAGTCGGAGCCGGAACGCGTGCGGGAACGTCGACGAAGAGGGTACGGACCACGCCCCCTCGCAGGGTCATCACCATCAGGACCTTGCCCTCCGTGACGGAGAGAAGCTCCAGCCGCTCGAGGATGACGTCCCCAAGCTGCGGCGTGATCGCGATCCCCAGCTCGTTGGTCAGGATCCCCAGCACCTGCGCCGCGCGTCGCAGCACGAGCTCGACGCCCGACCGGTCGGTCGACCCGATCTGCTCGCGCAGCTCCTGGCTGCGGACCGGCAGCCGCGGCT
>JAHWJV010000330.1 GCA_019348265.1 Gemmatimonadota bacterium | reverse complement strand
ACCGACGGCGACGTGGTGAGCATCGACTGCGGTGTCAAGCTCGAGGGATTCTACGCGGACGCCGCCGTCACGCTGCCGGTGGGAGAGGTCGGCCCGGAAGTCACCGCACTCCTGGAGACCACGCGGCGTTCGCTGCAGGCCGGGATCGCTGAGGCGCATGCCGGCCAGCGTCTCGGCGACGTCGGCGCCGCCATCCAGGAAGTCGCCGACCGGGCCGGCTACGGCATCGTTCGCGACCTGGTTGGCCACGGGATCGGGCGCTCCCCTCATGAGGAGCCACAGGTCCCGAACTACGGAAGGCGCGGCCGCGGGATGCCGCTCGAAGAGGGATTGGTCCTCGCCATCGAGCCGATGCTGAACCTCGGGACTCCCAACGTTCGGACGCTCGCCGACCGCTGGACGGTCGTCACGGCAGACCGGAAGGTGTCCGCGCACTTCGAGCATACGGTCGCGATAACCGCCGAAGGGCCACGGATTCTGACCCCCTGGCGACTCGCTTGAGGGGTTGCGTGAGGGTCCGGACGGTTTTATAATACCAAGCTCTATATCCGCCGAAGCGAGGCAATCATGAAGGTACGGACGAGCGTCAAGCCGATCTGCGAGCACTGCAAGGTGATCCGTCGCCGCGGTGTGGTTCGCATCATCTGCAAGAAGAACCCGCGCCATAAGCAGCGGCAGGGCTAAGCCACCATTCAGGAGTAGACATGGCTCGTATTGCCGGTGTCGATCTTCCGCGTGAGAAGCGCGTGGAAATCGGCCTTACGTACATCTACGGAATTGGCCGCGCGACGGCCCAAAAGATCCTCGAGCAGACGGGTGTCTCGGCGGAGCGCCGGGTGCACGAGCTGAATGACGAGGAAGTGAACCGGCTGCGTCGCGCGATCGACGGGCAGTTCCGCGTAGAGGGTGTGCTCCGGGCGGAGATCGCACGGAACATCAAGCGCCTGATGGACATCGGCAGCTACCGGGGCCTGCGCCATCGTCGCGGGCTCCCCGTGCGCGGGCAGCGGACGCACACGAACGCGCGTACGAAGAAGGGCCCGCGTCGGGCGATCGCCGGCAAGAAGAAAGCCGGCAAGAAGTAACCGGGGATACACATGGCAAAGCCGAAGCAGGGTGGCCGGGCGAAGGCGAAGCGCAACGTGGAGGCGGAGGGCATCGCCTTCATCCAGGCGACCTTCAACAACACGATCGTGACCATCACCGACATGGCCGGCAACTCGGTGGTGTGGGGGAGCGCAGGGAAGGCGGGGTTCAAGGGATCCAAGAAGTCGACGCCCTTCGCCGCGACCGTGGCCGCCGAGCAGGCGGCCAAGGAAGCGATGGGCCTCGGAATGCGCCGCGTGCACGTTCGCGTGGCCGGCCCCGGGTCCGGGCGCGAGTCCGCCATCCAGGCGCTCGCCGCCGCTGGGCTCGGCATCCGCTCGATCCGCGACGTCACGCCGATTCCGCACAACGGCTGCCGCCCGCCGAAGAAGCGCAGGGTGTAGGGAAGGCTATCGGCTATCAGCTATCGGCTATCGGTCTTTCGAACCACCGGATACAGGTGGGGGACAGACCGATAGCCGATGACCGGTAGCCGATAGCCCCATGTGGCGTAAACCTCCGCACCGTTCGGAGGGACGAAGCCGAAGACAGCAGAAACCAGAGTAAGGGACAACGGATCAATGGCTCGCTATACGGGTGCGGTCTGCCGCCTCTGCCGCCGCGAGGGGCAGAAGCTGTTTTTGAAGGGAACGAAGTGCTTCACCGAGAAATGTCCGGTGGAGCGTCGTGCGTATGGACCCGGGCAGCATGGTCCGGCATCGGCGCGGCGCCGGAAGGCCTCTGAGTATGCCCACCAGCTCCGGGAGAAGCAGAAGGTGAAGCGGATCTACGGCATCACGGAGAGGCCGTTCCGCAACCTGTTCGAGAAGGCGGCGCGTCAGCCGGGGATCACGGGTGAGAACCTGCTGGTCGGGCTGGAGAGCCGGCTGGACAACATCGTGTACCGGATGGGCTTCGGCTCGTCGCGCAAGGAGGCCCGGCAGCTCGTCCGTCACCGGCACATCGAGGTGAACGGCGGCACGGTGGACGTTCCGAGCTACCAGGTGCACCCCGGCGACGAGGTGCGGCTGCGCGCAAAGAGCAAGGACCTCCTGCCGGTCCAGGTGGCGCTGGAGTCCAAGACCAGGCCGTCGAAAGTCGGCTGGCTGGCGGTGGACGAGGGCTCGCGCACGGGGCGGATGGTCGAGCGGCCCAGCCGCGCGGACATTCCGCTGGCGGTACAGGAGCAGCTCATCGTCGAGCTTTATAGCAAGTAGTGCTATCAGCTATCAGCTATCAGCTATCAGTCCGCCGGTCCACCCGATGTGGCGTGGCTGCAAAGACTGATAGCTGATGACTGATAGCTGATAGCTATGAGCCGGGGCGCTGGCCCCGGCTCTACGTTTACTTGCCCGCGTCGTTCTTGGCGTACCGCTGCCGGAAGCGCTCGACGCGGCCCGCCGTATCCATCAGCTTCTGCTTGCCCGTGAAGTACGGGTGGCAGGAGGAGCAGACCTCGACGTGGATGTCCGACTGGGTCGAACGCGTCTCGAAGGTGTTTCCGCAAGCGCAGTGCACCGTCGCGACTTCGTACTTCGGATGGATGTCCGCCTTCATCGCAGTTCGCCTTCCGTATGGATAAACGTCCCGCAGCCCCTGGCGCGCGGAACGCAAAGACCGCTAAAAAACATGATCCGGAAAATATAATCAGCGCCGCCGCCGGAGTCTAGCCCGGGGGAAAAGGGATAATCCGTTATCCGTTATCCGTTGCGGATAGCCGATAGCCCCGTCAACGCGCGTCTGCCGGACGCGGCGGTGATGGCAAAGACCAGACGCCCCCGAGGGTTAGATTGCCGTACTGAACGTCGCTGGTGAGCACGGCGCGCGCTTCGCCGACGAGGCGAATCTTGCCGACAGGAATGAAGCTGCCGAAGAGTAGGCTGAACCCGGGCGCGACCGTATCCAGCAGGTCTTCCACGAAAGTGTCGTCGATCAGCTCTCCACGCCCGTTCAGCAGATGCAGGCTCAGCCCGCCTCCCGCGTACAGCGAGATGGGAGTCCACGGCGCGAAGATGTAGTGCGCCTCGGTGCTGAGCTCCAGGTCGCTGCGCTGGACCTCGCCGAGGTTGAGCGCCGGGCACTCCGTGGCCTGCTTCTCACAGAGGTGGACGATCTGCTCGGAGAGGCGGTCGAGCTGCGGCTGTCTGAGCTCGGACGCCCAGAAGCGGATCGAGGGGACGATCCGTACGTTCGGGCCGACGAATCCCAGGTCGGCGTGCATGCCGTAGGAGATGGTCCGCTCGAGCTCACTGGGAACGACCCACCCGATCTCCGGTCCGATGCCGCGGAACTGGAGGTTCTCGTAGTCGTAGTCGGCGAGCGTCTGGGCGGCCGCGGGCGCGGGGGACATGGGCGCCAGGCACGCCACGGCCGCCAGCAGCAGCAGCCGGCCGGTGAGCCGCATCAGTAGCGGTCCTGGATCTCCGTGCCGGGATAGTACGTGCTGAGGATCGTGCGGTAGCTCTGCCCCGCCCTGGCGCGGCCCATCGCGCCCACCTGGCACATCCCGATGCCGTGGCCCCATCCGCCGCCGGTCGCGATCACTGCGGCGACCTCTCCGGCCGGCGTCTTCTCCAGCTGGATGTCGAAGTTGCTACTGTTCAGCGGTGCTCCCTGCGGAGTCACCAGCGTGCGGCGGATGTTGTTGTACTCGTGGCCGCTGATGGTGTAGCTGCGTGCGGGCGTCGAGATGCGAAGCGCGCGCACGCGCCCGGACGGCGTCCGCGCGGTGACCCGCACGTCGGTGATCTTCCCGATCGACGTAGCTCCGGCCGGTAGCGAGTCGGCCAGGGTACGCGAGAGGATGCGGGCGAGCGAGTCCGCGTCCCAGCGAACGGTCCAGCGGAAGCGGCTGGAGCGCGTGTCGTACGGCTGCCCGGTCTGGGGGTTCACGTCCACCACGCCCACGAGATAAGGCACCGGCGCCTCGCCGGGCCACGCCTCGTCGATTGGCACCGTCCGTCCGGAGCAGGTCGAGTGGTAGTACGCGGTGATCGGCGCGCCGCGGTAGGTAAGGATCTCCCCCGCGGTCTCACGCACCGCTCGGGAGACGGACGGGTGCTCGCCGCGCACTCCGCCGTACACCTGGTCGGCGACGGTGGCGAAGACGTCGAAGCCCAGGGCGGCGCGGCGCCCGAGATACGTGACGGCGTAGGTGCGCGCCGCTACGGCCTGCGCCTTCGCGGCTTCGATCAGCGTGTCGCCGATCGCTCCGATCTCCTGCGGTACCACGCCCAGGAGATAATCCTCCATCGCTACCATGTTGATCGCCGTCAGCCGGCCGGGGCGCGCTACCTGGATCAGAGCCGATCCACGGTATGGTCT
>JAHWJV010000032.1 GCA_019348265.1 Gemmatimonadota bacterium | reverse complement strand
CGGGATCGGCAGGCCGCGCCCTCAGCCTCAACCCCGGCCCGGGGGCAGCGGCCGCTGCTCGGGTCCGTCGGACCCTCGACGGTTCGCGAACGCCCGCGCGAGCACGAAGGCGGCGCCTCCCATCAGCAGGTAAGGGGCCGCGACGATCACCGGGTCCAGAACCTGGTGCTTCACGTCCGCCCGGTGCTGGCCCAGCCGCGAGCTCACCCCGTGGTGCGTGAACTCGGCCATCACACCCGTCTCGGTGATCGGGTCGTCCGGTCTCCCCCGCAGCGCCGAACCCAGGTTGCTCTCGATCACGTCCACCCGGTCCGCCGCCATCAGTAGGAGCCAGTGAGCCGCCTGTCCCTCGCTGTACATCTCGTAGGCCCGGCGACGCATCATGCCCGAAAGTCCACGAGGCGGACAGGCGGTTCCGAACACCGGCGTCAGAAACTTGTGCTCTATGGACCGCTCGCGCGGCCACTTCTCCTCCTGCCGCTCCGGGAAGTCCCAGTGCGCGCCGGTCTCACCGGGGGCGAAATCCTCCTTCGGAACCACGGGCCGGTTCTTCAGGTCGAGGTCGACGCCCCATCCAGGGATCCGCGCGCGGAGCTCGTCGCTCGAGGGAACCTGCGACGCCTTGTCTGCTGTATACGGCACGATGTCTCTCCCGCTGCTAGTTGGATCCCGGGACGATGATCGGCTTGATGCAATTATCCAGCTTGGCGGAGAAGATATGGTAGCCCTCCGCGATGTGCTCGAGCGGAATACGGTGCGTGATGATGTCGCTCGGCTTGAGAACCCCGTTCTTCACGTGCTCGAAGAGCCGTGGCCAGTGGCGCTTCACCGGGCACTGGTTCGCCCGGATCGTCAGCCCCTTGTTCAGTACGTCGCCGAACTTCACCGCGCTGAACAGCGGCCCGTACACGCCGACGACCGAGACGACGCCGGCTTTGCGGACCGAGTCGATCGCCCAGTTCAGCGCGACCGGTGACCCTCCCTGCAGTTTCATTTTTGCGGCCGTCACGTGCTGGAAGAAGGCTCCGTCGGCCTCGGCCCCGACTGCGTCGATCGCCACGTCAGCGCCCAGATGGTCGGTGAGCTTCTTCAGGTGCACGACGATGTCGTCGACTTCGGCGAAGTTGATCGTCTCAGCGTGGGCGAAGATCCTCGCCTTCTCCAGGCGATACTCCAGGTGGTCCACGACGATCACTCGCCCGGCGCCCATCAGCCAGGCCGACTTGGCCGCGAAGAGCCCGACTGGGCCAGCCCCGAAGACGACCACCACGTCACCTTCCTTGATGTCTCCGAGCTCCGCGCCAAAGTACCCGGTCGGGCACGCGTCCGTAAGCATCAGCGCATCTTCCTCGTCCATCCACTCGGGGATCTTGGTCGGCCCGACGTCGGCGAAGGGCACCCGGACGAATTCCGCCTGGCCACCGTCGTAACCGCCAGACGTATGGGAGTAGCCATAGATCCCGCCCGCCGCGGTGGCGTTCGGGTTCACGTTGTGGCAGTTCCCGTACAATTTCCGGGCGCAGAAGAAGCATGAGCCGCAGAAGACGTTGAAGGGCACCATGACCCGATCGCCACGCTGAAGGCCCTGCACGGACGACCCCACCTGCTCGACCACGCCGATGAACTCGTGGCCGAAGGTCATCCCCACCCGCGTGTCCGGCACCATTCCATGGTAGAGGTGAAGATCCGACCCGCAGATCGCGGCCTTGGTAACCCGGACGATCGCGTCGTTCGGGTGCTCGATCGGGGGTACGTCCTTCTCCTCGACCCGGATGCGGTATGGGCCACGGTAAACCATCGCGTGCATGTGCTACCTCCTCGAAGGCATGGGCCACTCTCACAGACCTGTGCCCGGGGCATAGGACGCACCCCGCTCCTCCATCGGCACGAACAAAGACTGCCGGAACCGGCAAGTGTTCGCGAGCGTTGGTGGGGTGCGTGATGGGCCGGGGCCCCTCGAGCTTCCGCGGGGTCACACCGAAGACGAAAGGGCCCCGCAGCTTCGAGGCTGCGGGGCGCTTCGTTATGTACCACTCTGCGTCCACGACGCGGTGACGGCGAGCGCCTCGGTCCCGCTGAACGCCGGTCAGTCTACCCTGAAGTTTGGGCGTCTCAGCGGAAGCTCGCGCACGCGGGCGGAGCGCCGCTGCCGGCGGGCGTCGAGCTCGTATCGGATCACCACCGCGCTGAGAGGAAGCGAAGCGAGCACCGCGAGGTCCGCGAGGTTCGTCGGCGGGAGCCATACGTCCCCGACACGCAGCGACAGGAAATCGGTCACCCGCCAGTGCAGCAGTCGCTCCCCGAAGTTGCCGAGCATGCCTCCGAACGCGAGGCCGGCGCAAAGCCACACCGCCCGCTGCCGCTTGAGTGGCAGGCGGTGCGCGCGCTTCACGATGTCGACCAGGATCACCGGCGCGAGAAGCGCGGCCAGGATGGTGATCACCTGGCGTGAGAGCAGCGGGAGGTCGCCGTGCAGCCCGAGGATCATCGCCGGGTTCTCGACGTGCCAGAAGGCGAGTCGACCGAACAGTACCGGTACGAAGCCGTCCAGCGGGACCCATCCGCGCACGAGCAGCTTCGTCGCCCAGTCGGCGAAAGCGATCAGCAGGACGGAGCCGATCACCGGGATCCACCCGGTATTCGGCAGCCGGTCGGTGCTGCGCCGGCCGTGCCGCAGCTCCGGGGCCCCACGTCGGTGGGCGTAGTCTGAAAGGGGGAGGGGAGTGGTCATGCGCGCTCTTTGGGAATACGCAACGCCCGAGAGGGGGGTTCTCCTGAGTATCGGCAGCGAACCCCGAATGCGGATCGTCGAGGTAGCCGCACAGCGCCGGACTCGGTAAGATCCCGCTAGAGCAGCCACCGTATCGCGCCGCACCCGCACTCCCGATGATACAGGTCAAGATCGTCACGCATTTCAACGAGGACCCCTTCTCGCACGGGCTGGTCCAGGGTCTCGCTGACCGCATCAGACGGATCTCGGAAGAGGTGCGCTGCGCGGATCACGGGGCGGATCCGACGGTTTGCCTGAGCACGGAAGGCATCGCGCAGACGCTCAACGAAATCTCCGTCGAGGTCACCGGGTGCTGCCCCGAGCTCGTGGCGCGAGTGACGGCGCTGCTGGATGAACTGCGCAACGACGGAACGGATGTTCGACAGAGCTGAAGAAGCGGACCCGAGGCGGAGGGGGCATGCCAGGGGCGAGCGGAATGTCCGGGTGGCTTATACGCCCTGTTGACCGTCCTGGCCGTAGCGCCAAGCCTCCGGCGCCCGCCCGGTCGCCGCGTACGCAGGCGAGCACGCCCCGTTCCCAGGCACCTGGCACCCGGGTCGGGCGCATTCCGAATTTAACAAAAATCCAGGGTGCCGGTGCCGACGGATCCGCCGGGCGGGGAAACGAGACCGGACCGGCAGGCGATCTGGTGCGGAACAGTGGGGGACCGCCGGGGCCGTTGACTGAGCGTCCGGATCAGAACAGGAGCGAGCGTCGGCTTTCCCGCGAAAACTCGTCGTCCACCCCCTCGACGGCGGTCCTTTTCAGCTCCGCCTCACACGGGTGTTTAGGTCGAGTCGGGAACCCTTCCTGTAGTCCATGCACTTAGCTGATTGCGGGGGTGACGGAGCTTCGGGCCAGTGCAAAAACGGAGCCCAAAAACACCTCCGGACCTAAGTCGTTCCCCAACAATTCCTTATCTCTAAGTCTTTGATTCGTGCGTACTTACGGCGGGGTTGACGGGCCGGGCGACCTGCTATATACTGGTCCTCCCGCTGCCGGAATGGTTGCGGCTTGGTGACGCAATCGTGACGCGTCAATTCCTGGCCTCCCCTCTCTTCCGCCCGAGCTCGAGATGCCCGAACAGGCCCCCCCGATGGAGATCGTGACCGTGATCGCCGAGTTGCCGCGCGATGTGGCAGAGCAGGTGAAGACCGCGCAGTCGCAGGACCCGGACCTGCTCCGCAGGATCCTGACCTTCGGGTTCAGTCAGAAGGTGATCTACGACACGCTGATCGCGAATTCCTGGGGCCGTTAACCTTCCTGGCGCAACCGGTTTTTTACAAAAATATTGACTGCGGCGGGGTCGGCGTGTAGCATTTCACGCTGATCCTGGGCGCGCTCGCTGCCCCGGATCGCTTCGAATCCGAGCGACAGCGCCCATGGCCGATCTCACTGATGTCGATCTCTGGCTACTCTACGTAGACTGGAGCGCGACACAGATCAACAAGCGTCTGCTGGAGCTCAGCGTGCATGACCTGTGGGCCCTGGCGAATGAACCAGCCGGGCCCGACTCCGCTGAAGTGCCCACGGTTCCCGCCGACCTCCTTCCCGCCCAGGGCTCCACGGTCGAGCTTCTGCAGCTCGTCCGGCGCGCGACGCTCTCGATAGCTCGAGAGCTGAACCTCCCGTCGTTTGCCGTATGGAAGCAGGCATACGCACGGGATTCCGCCGCTTTCGCGCCGGACATCACGCGGATCTGAGCTTCCATCGGGGTCGACGCGCACGCCGCCGCTTGCGGCGGGCGCTTCCACAGGAGCCTCCGGGGCTACCCCGCGTCAGCTCGCCCGCCGTTCCACCCGCATGTACTCGTCTTCCAGTTCGTGGATCCGCACCCGCAGCGCGGCCGGGTCGCGCCCGAGCTCGGGATAGGCCTCGGTGAGCGCGAAGAAAAGCTCTTCTCGCGCGAACCGGTTGATACCGAGCACGAAAGCCTCCGCGATGGTCGGATAGCAGGAGACGATCAGCTCGCCCTGCCGCACCTGCACTTCAGTGGGGATCGCCATCTTGTCTAGCTGAGCCCGCAGCTCCGCGACGTAGGGATCGTTCTGCGGAACGACGTCGAAGGCGATCCGAACGTAGCAGGTGGTGCCGAGGGTGAGGTGACGCGCCTCCATGTGGTCCTGGAGGTTCATCGCCGCCTGAGCCCAGAGCCGCGGGCGGCTGGCGGGAATGGTGCGGGACTCCTCTACCAGGCTCTGCAGCGCCGCGACTAGCTCGTCCACGCGGAGAGGGACCACGATGCCACGATCGATCCCCTTCGCTCGCAGGGTGGGCTCGGGGAACGCCTCGAGCGTGAGGGCCAGGATCGGGACGCGCCTGGGGAACGCGGCGGCGCGGATCCGCGCCGCCACGTCGGCGATCGCTGGATGGTCGGCCGCGAGATCCACGATGGCCACATCCGGGATCTCGGCCCGGACGACCCGCCACGCGTCGTCCGCCGAAGCCGCGGCCCGGAGTCGGTAGCCGATGTCCTCGAGCCCCTCGCTGACCGCCGCCCGGATGCTCATGTTCGGCGACACCACCAGCACCCGCTCGAGGCTGGTGGCTTCCTTCCAGATCGCCTCGTCTATGGGACGGCCGGGTTCGGCTCCGTTCTGATCTGGTTCTCGATCCATATCGCTACCTCCTTTGCAGCGGCCTGTCCGGGCCGCGTTCCGGCCGCTCCCAGAAGAGAGCGACCGCCCTACCTGCCGGCTCCCTGCCTCTTCTTCTTGGGAAGGAGAAGCTCAGGCGAGTTCGACACCGACATCGCCGGCGTCCACAGATCGCCGACCTCGCGAAGGCGCAGCGGCACGCTGCGGATCGTGAACGCGTGCAGGTCGAGATCGTCGTCCAGCTCTTCCCACCGCAGCGGCGTAGAAACGGTCGCGCCGTCCTTCGCGCGGACCGCGTACACGCCGGCGATCGTCTTCCCCAGGATGTTCTGCAGGTAGTCCACATAGACGGTGCCCCGCGGGCGCTTCCGGACCATCCGCTCGACCGTTGCCTCCACGGGGTGCTTCTGCGCCACGCGGGTCGCGATGATCTGGGCGATCAGCGTCGCGGCATCCAGCGGAGTCCGCGGACGGAGCGGGAGGTAGATGTGGAGCCCTCGGGAGCCTGACGTCTTCAGCGCCCCCGTGAACCCGAGCTCGTCCATCTCCTCCTTGACCCAGCGCGCCACCTGCACGACACGCTGGAAGGAGGCGCCTTCGCCGGGGTCCAGGTCGAGAATGGTGTAGTCCGCACTGCCGATCGCCTGCACGCGGGAGTGCCACGGATCGTACGATACGGCGCCGAGCTGGATCGTATACAGCAGCGTCGCGAGGTTCCCGCCCACGAACCGGAGCTGCTCCTCCTCGCCGGGCGCCATGCGGATCGCTTCGGCGCGGACGCCGCCCGGGAGCGAGGCGCCGGCGCTCTGCTGATAGAAGGCCTCCTCCCGGATTCCGTTCGGGAAACGCTTCAGCACCAGTGGACGGTCCTTCATCCAGGGTAGGATGTGCTCGGCCATCCCCGCATAGTAGGCCAGCAGGTCACCCTTCGTGTATCCGTCCAGCGGAAAGAACACCTTGCCGAGGCTCGTCACGTCCAGCGACTGCTCGCGACCGAGCGCGATCTTCCCCTCGCCGCGCTCCTCCTTCTCGATCCGCCGGACCTCGCACGCGATCGGATCCGACTGGATCGGGTCCTCAGCGACGTCAGCCGCTTTGGAGGCCTTCCGCCTGGCGGCGGCTTTCTTCGCCACCGGCTTCTCGACAGACTGGGAGGGTGCCTCGCGAACGACGGTGCGAGGGTCCTTGTCCTCACGGATCCCGACGAAGGACGGGTGCCGCAGCTTTCCGTCGGAGGTCCACTCGTTGAACTTCACCTCGACGACGACCCGCGGGGTCGTCCAGTGTGCCTTTTCGTTCGTCTTCGGGGTCACCGAAAAGGCGGGGGTCTTCCGCTCCAGCGGCGCGAGGCGGGCGTACATCGCGTCCAGCGTCTTACCGGAGAACCCCGTGCCGGTGTGGCCGGCGTAGATCAGCTTCCCGGCGGGGTCGTAGTAGCCGAGCAGGATCGCGCCGAAATGCTTGCGGCTGTTCCGCGGCTCGGTCCACCCGCCAACGACGAACTCCTGGCGGTTTTCGAGCTTCAGCTTGAGCCAGTCGCGGGAGCGGGCTCCCGGGACGTATCGCGAATCGGTACGCTTGGCGATGATCCCTTCCCAGCCCTCCTCACGCGCTCGCCGGGTGATCTCGGAGCCGCTGCGCGAGATCTCGCCGAGCCGAATTCCGCTCTCTCCCGCATCCTTCAGCAGCGCCTCGAGCCGGGCGCGGCGCGCCGTCCACGCCTCGCCCATCAGAACGTCGTCCTCGGCCAGGAGCAGGTCGAAGGCGACGAACACGGCGGGGTCCGAATTGCGGTGCCGCCGAATGGACGCGGCATCCTGCACATGCATGCGGCCCTGGAGCGCCTCGAACCGTCGGAAGCCACCGTCGGCGTCCACCGCGACGATCTCACCGTCGAGCACGAATGGGTAGCCGAGCCGTTCGGAAAGCGCCCGCAGCTCCGCGATCACCTCCGGGAACTGGCTCGACTTGTCGTTCCCATTGCGCGTGATCAGCGTTGCTGCGCCGGGGGTGACGACGGCGAGAGCGCGGATCCCGTCGAGCTTCGGCTCGAAGACCCAGTTCTTTCCGGTGGGGGTCTCGGTTCCGATCTCGCAGAGCATGGGCGACAGGGCGGGGAGGCGGGTGCGCGGAGCACTCGGACGGGCGGCCGCCCCGATCGCCGGCTTCGCCGCGCGATTCGAGTGCCAGACCCGGCTCGTCCCCCGCGCGATCTCCTCCATCGTCCGGCCGCTCTCCACCGACGTCTCCACCTCGGCGACGATGTCCCGGGCGGGGCCGGCGTCGGCATCGTCCTTCTTCATCAGGAGCCACTGCGGCTTCGCATTCGCTTCCTCGGCGGACCGCGTCCTCACCAGGGCGAAGGCGCCGCGCAGGCGCTCGCCGTGGAAGATGATGTCGAGGCGGCCCTCGCGGTGCGCGCGTCGCACGTCGCTCTGCGGCTCGGCGCCGCCGCCGACCGGCTCGTAGCTGCCGCGGTCCCACAGCATCACCGTCCCGCCGCCGTATTCACCCTTGGGGATGGTCCCCTCGAAGGTGTTGTACTCCATGGGGTGATCCTCCACCTCCATGGCCAGGCGCTTGGTCGCCGGGTCCAGCGAGGGGCCTTTGGGGACTGCCCAGCTCTTCATCACCCCGTCCAGCTCGAGGCGGAGGTCGAAGTGGAGGTGACTGGCCGCGTGCTTCTGGATGACGAAGGAAAGGGCGCCGCTCCGCGTTGTCGCCCGGCCCCCGGCGGGCTCGGAGGTCCGGGTGAAGTCACGCTTCCGCTTGTACTCCCCCAGCTTGGCCGGCGGACTCATCGAGTCTGCTCCGCCGGGCGGGCGCCGTTCTCGCGCCGGATCACCCACTGCGGCCGCCCATTCAGCGCCAGAGTGGTCCGAACGAGGCAGTAATCGCCGGTGACCCGGTCCCCCTGCAGAGCGAAGGTGAGCGGCCCGCGCTCCACCACATCCTGCAGCCTCCCTGCGGCGGTGCCCTCGATGACGCAACGCCCCTGGTCCCAGAGCGGAGGCGCACTCTCCACCGGCGCCCAGATCGGCAGCGCCTCCATCTCCGTCGCCAATCCCCCTCGGCCGTCCTGCGCCCCGAGCGCGCGCGCAGAGATCCGCCACCGCCGGACGCAGTCCTCCGCATACATCCAGAGCTCGGCCTGCCGCTCGCCGTCCCGCCGCCGGATCTCGAAGGAAAGAGAGAGCCGCCGGATCAGCGACAGGCGGTTCCGCCGCCCCGCGATGACCCAGCGGAACTCCGGCTCGTTTCCGCTGCTGCGGCCGCGTGAGCTCATGGCGCTGGTCGACCGGCTACGCGGCGGATTTCTTCTTCTTCGCCCGCTTGGCGACCGACTTGCCGCCGCCGCTCTCCCCCCCGCCGCCCTTCTTCGCCGTCTTCAGGCTCTGCTCCAGCTTCTCCATCAGGTCGATCACGCCCGTCATCTCGGGCTCCGCCGCTTCCACCAGGTCGATCGACTTACCCTTCATCTTCGCGGCGATGATCTTTTCGAGGTTCGCCTTGTACTCGTCCTCGTAGCGCTCCGGATTGAAATCCTCCTTCAGGTTCTCGATGAGCTGCTCCGCCATCATCAGCTCTTTCGGATGGAATTCCTTCCCCTCCGGGAAGCGGTACTCGTTCTCGTCCAGCACCTCGTCCGCGAAGCGCATCAGGTCCAGCACGATGGATTCGCCCACGGGCTTGATGGAGGCCAGGTACTGCTTCTGCCGCATCGTGATGGTGCCGATCCCCAGCGTGCCCGTCTTCCGCATGGCTTCGCGCAGGAGCGCGTACGCCTTCTCGCCCCCCTTCTGCGGGATCAGGTAGTACGGCTTCTCGAAGTAGCGCGGATCCACCTGCTGCTCGGGAGTGAACTCCCGGATCTCGAAGTTCTTCGTCGTGGCCAGCGCGGCCTTCTCGAAGTCCTCCTCCGTGAGCACCACGAAGCGCTCCTTCTCGTACTCGTAGCCCTTCACGATCTCCTTCCAGGGCACTTCCTTCCCGGTCTTCTTCGACGTCCGCGAGAACGCGATCGGGGAGAGGTCCTTTTCGGTCTTCCCCCTGTGGAGCATCCTGAAGCTCAGATCGTGCGAGCGAACCGCGCTGACCAGCTTCACCGGTATGTTGATCAGCCCGAAAGCGATCGCTCCCGTCCAGATGGCAGCCGCCATACGTTCTCCACTGGGTTGTATGCCACACCCCACCGCGCAATCGCGGGGAGGCGCATAAATGCAACGAAAATGCCGTAAGTGCAAGGAAATTGCAGAGTTAGGTGTTACGGAACACGGAATTGGCGCGCGTAAACCCCTCCGGCCGGCCGGGGTTGCGCCTGCCGCGAACCGGGTGAAAGTTGATGGGCCTGCCTTTTGCCACTTCCGGAGGCGAGAGGATACGACTGCGGGGAGTAAACCGATGATTCCAGTGACGTCGAAGCGCACCCCGCGACATCCCGGGCGGGTGTTGATGGAGGATTTCCTGTCGCGACTTCCGGGTCTTACGCAGGCGGAGGTCGCGGATGGACTGCGCATGTCCCGGCCCCGGCTCAACGAGCTGGTGAACGGGGTCCGAGGGGTGACACCGGACACCGCTATGCGCCTTGCAAGGGGGTTCGGCACGACGCCGGAGTTCTGGCTCAGCGCCCAGGCCGCGTGGGACCTGTACGAGGCGGGCCGCTCGCGTCAGCGTATGCGGGAGATCGAGCGCATCGAAGGATGGGTCGCGGGCGGGGCGCGAGCGGAGGTGAATTCCGAAACGGATGATCCGGGCGCGAGTGATGGCTCGGTGATGGATCTCACGACGGAGATCGGCGTGCTGGCGGCGGGTTACGCGGCGGACGTTCCGGGCGCGAGCTACTACGAGGAGTTTCTCTCGCGGAAAGGGCTGCTGGAAGAGGCGAAGCGCTTCGTCAGGATCCGAGCGCAGCTGGATTCCATCCATGAGCCTTCCGGACCCGACACAACCGCCGGAAAGCTGCGCAACCTGGTGCTCTCCGCACCGAAGCTGAGCTTCCCCGACTGAGGGCGCGCACGAGTTCCTTGCGCGGTGGGCGCGCACCGGCTTATGCTGTTGGAATTCCCACGAGTACCTGCTCGCCTCGCTAGCGGCCTCCCAGGTCGTCGATCCTCATGTCACATGTAATCGCCGTCGCCAACCAGAAGGGCGGAGTGGGCAAGACCACGACCGCCGTCAACCTTGGCGCGAGCCTGGCCGCGGCCGAAAAGCGCACGCTGATCGTGGATATGGACCCGCAGGGGAACGCGAGCAGCGGCCTCGGGGTGGACGGCCGGAACCAGCGGGCGTCATTGTTCGGCGTGCTCCTCGACTACCATCCCCTGGGGCACGCGGTCGTGCGGAGCGTGCATCTTCAGATGCTGGACGTGGTCCCGACGACGATCGACCTGGTAGGGGCCGAAGCGGGGCTGGTCAACCACCCGACGCGCGACCGGCAGCTCAGGCGGGCGCTGGACGGGGTCCGGGAGATGTACGATTACATCCTGCTGGACTGTCCGCCGGAGCTGGGCCTCCTATCGCTGAACGCGCTGGTCGCCGCGGACTCCGTGCTGATTCCTCTGCAGCCGGAGTACTTCGCGCTCGACGGGATCTCGCGGTTTACGGAGACGATCGAGGTGATCCACCGGCACAGCAATCCCGCCCTGGAGATCGAGGGCGTGCTGTTGACGATGTACGACGGGCGCCTGACGCTGACGCGTGAGGTGGAGGAGGAGGCGGAGCGATATTTCGGCTCGAAGGTGTTCCGCACTCGCATCCCCCGGAACGTGCGCCTGGCGGAGGCGCCGAGCTTCGGGAAGCCGGCGTTGATGTACGACCTTGCCTCTCCCGGTGCGCAGGCCTACCTGGCGCTGGCGAGTGAGGTAATCGAGAGAGGAAGAGTCCCTGCCCCTGCGCGGGTGCCGCAATCGCGCAGGGCCGCCGGCGTCGCGTCCTGACTCGCCGGCGGGCCGATCTACACGAGGGCCGACCTTCGCTCCGAAGGCCGGCCCTCTTCCGTTTCCGGCTCGCGCGGAGCAGATCTGCTCGTGCGCCGGCGCTCCGTAACTCGGCCCCGCCGTTGGGCAGGAGTCTTGCGGACGCCACTTCGTTCCATCGCCGGCAGCGGCATCTCCCCACGATCCATCAAAAACGGGACGGCGCACCACCATGATCTCGAAACAGGACCTAGAGCGTTTGGCTCAACGCGACGGCAACGGTCACCCCGTGCTCTCCGTCTTCCTCGACATGTCGGTGAACTCCGACAACAAGCGCACTCACAGTGTCTTCCTGAGCCAGAAGCAGGGCCAGTTCGCCGAGCTGCAAGGCGCAGGGGGGAGCAGTCAGCCGGAGGCGATCGGTGCCGCGTTCGAGCGGGTGGAGGAATGGCTTTCCACGAGCTACCGCGAGGAGAATCGGGGCGTGGTGATCTACGCGGAGATCGGCGGCGACTGGTTCGAGGCGCTTCAGTTCCCCGTCCCGGTGCAGAACCGGCTGGTGATCTCCGATCGTCCGCTGATCGCGCCGCTCGCCCAGGTGCTGGAGAGCTACCATCATCACGGCGTCGTCCTGCTGGACCGCGAGCACGTCCGGGTGCTCAGCGTTTACCTTGGCACGCTGCTGGACGAGATCGAGATCCGGAAAGAGCCGATCCCGACCAACAGCCATGTGAAGGCCGGCGGGTACTCCCAGAAGCGCTATCAGAAGCGCAAGGCGGAGGAGATGCGGCACTTCTTCAAGGAGTTCGCGGAAGAGGTAGAAACGTTCGTTCGCCGTCACCGCCCGGACGACCTGGTGATCCTCGGAACGGAGGAGAACGTCGCGAAGTTCCGGGAGTTCCTTCCGGAGCCGCTGCAGGAGATGATCGTCTACACCGGAGCGATGTGGGTGGACGAAACGCCGAGTCAGGTGATGGCCGGAATCGAGCCGTATCTGGATGCGGAAAAGGAGAAGGAAAGCCAGCAAATCCTTCACGTTCTGCGTGAGCGGGTGCAGCAGGACTACCTGGCGGCGGCAGGCTTCCAGAGCACATTAAGTGCACTTCAGGAAGGAAAGGTCGATACTCTAGTTATAGCGGAAGACCAGGACCGGGATGGAGCTCGCTGCACGCAGTGCGGATTTCTCTTCGCTCGAGAGGTGGAGAGCTGCCCCTACGATGGGTCGCAGACCACCCCGGGGGTGAACGTCGTCGAGGAGGCGATCCGCATGGCACAGGCGCAGGGAGCAGAGGTAGAGTTCGTTCCTGCGGCTGAAGTCGCGGATCTACGTGGGGTGGGTGCGCTATTGCGCTTCTGATCACCCGCATGGTCTAACGGCGTCGGTTCGCAGCTCGCTCTAACACAGCCACCGCGGCGACCAACCTCCGAGAAGACTATGCCTACTACCGATACGATCAGCGTGCACGAAGAACTGCGGGCGGAGCTAGAGGCCCTCGACGGCGTGAAGAGGGCGGTGGTGGACGGGTCCACCGGCGAGATCGTCGTCGTCTGCGACACGCGGTCGCAGGTGCAGGTCGTGCCGAGCCTGGAAGCCATTCTGGAGCGAGAAGGGATCCCGGCGGAGTCCGCCGAGGTCTTCTTTACGCATTCCTTCGGCGGTCCGCAGCGGCGCGTCCGCTACGAGGGCGTGAGCGTCGAGCGCCCGCAGCCGAACTACACGATCGCGAGCGTGACGCTGGAGTGGCAGGAGCAGCGCTACGAGGGTCGTGCGGAGGGCGAGGGCGGCGGCCCGCTGGAGCTTCGCGTCTGTGCCCAGGCGACGGTCGAGGCCCTCCACCAGATCATCGGGGGAGAGGTCACCTTCCAGCTCGTCGGGGTGAAGGCGATCCGCATCTTCGACCACGATCTGATCGCCGTGCTCCTTCATTCGCCTCAGGCGGCCGATCGTCGGCTCGTCGGCCTCTCGTTGGTGATGGACGATCCCGACCGCGCAGCGACGCTGGCGGTGCTCAATTCCACCAACCGCCTGCTCGGCAACTACCTCGATACGACGGACTGATGCCGTCGGCGGAGGTTGATACGAGAAGAGGGCGGCTCATGCGATGAGCCGCCCTCTACTCGTTGTGATGTGCTTCCCGCCGGTGCTACCAGCGGACCTGCTTGCCGAGTACCGCCTGCGCATATCCGTTGCCGGGGTCCGCGCCGGCGCGCAGCAGCCGGTCTACGGTCGCGGGGCCGCGGTTGTACGCCAGGAGAGCCAGCCGAACGTCGCCGTCGTAGTGGTTCACCATCGAGCGAAGGAAGCGGAACCCCAGCCGGAGGTTCGTGTCACGATCGAAGATCTGCGCGCGTGTGATGCCCGGCTTCAGCAGCCTCGCCGTAGAGGGCATGAGCTGAGCGAGACCGAGCGCGCCCACCGGGCTGACGGCTCGCGGGTTGAACTGACTCTCCACCCGCACAAGCTCGAACGCCAGCTGCGGGTCGATGTTCTCGGCGAGCGCGATCTCGTGGATTGCCATCGCCAGGTCGGCCGGAATCCGGTACTTCGCCGAGTACTGGTGCGCCCGCTGCAGCCTCTCCACCTGCATCTTCTGAAAGTCGATCTGCCCCTGGAGGCCGCTCACGTTGGCGCTCAGGGAGAAAACTCGATCCTGCATCCGTGCCCGCGCCGTGAATCCGGCCGAGTTGTCCACCGAACGCGCCCCCAGCTCGAAAGCCGTGAAGAGCGCGACCACCAGGAAGGCGACCGACCTGACCGTCGCCCACGTCTCGCCGCGGGGGCGCTTCCGCGCTTCCACGTCGGCCTCGATCCTGAGGATCGTAGAGTGCATGTAGCCTCCTGGACGGAGTTTTCCTGTCTCAGTGGCAACCGCTATGCCGTCGAACCCGTCACTCATCGAGCCCCTCGCTTTCCGCAGTCCAGGTCCCACTTCGGCCCCCTTCTTTGTGGAGGAGGCGTATCCGTCCGAGCTCCATCGTCCGATCCAGCGCCTTGCACATGTCGTAGATGGTGAGCAAAGTGCACGACACCGCCGTCAATGCCTCCATCTCCACGCCGGTCCTCCCGTCCACGCGGACTTCCGCCCGCGCCCGCATCCCCGGCACCGTCTCATCCACCGTGACCTCCACCCGGATCGACGTGACGGCGAGTGGGTGGCACAATGGTATAAGATCGGCAGTTCGCTTCGCTCCCATCACTCCCGCAAGCTCCGCGACCGTGATTACGCTCCCTTTGGGGACAGTCCCCTCGCTCACCGCGCGAATTGTGTCGGCTGACATGCGGATCACCCCCTCCGCGACGGCCCGCCGCGCGCTCGTCGGCTTCTGCCCTACGTCCACCATGCGCGGGTTGCCCTTCTCGTCGAGATGGGTGAGGGAGTGTTCGGCCATGTCGCTCCGGTCGAGGTTCGTTACCGTGCCGCGGAGGTGCGGCCTCGGCGGGGTGGTGCCGCTGCGGGGCGGAGCCGGCGCGCGTACGACAGCGGATGCATGCGGTCATGACGCAGGTGCTCGCACGGGTACGCAGACTCTGGTCCGGCCTCGTGTCGGGCTACTGGTTCATCCCGACCGCGATCGTGGTTCTCGCGTCCGCGATCGCCCTGGGCCTCGTCGAGCTCGATTCGTCACTGCACTCCAGGGGCAGTCGCTTCGGCTTCACGGGCGGGCCCGACAGCGCCCAGATC